>NZ_JBIWML010000017.1:0-128112 GCF_044766665.1 Kitasatospora sp. NPDC101801 | reverse complement strand
CCCGCGTCGACGACCACCTTCAGCCGGCGGATGCCGGCCAGGTCCACCAGGCCCAGCAGGTGCGAGGCGTAACCCTTGAGGGTGTCCTGGGCCGAGAGGGCGCCGGGCTCCACGTCCAGGGCGGGCACCGTGACGGTGTCGTCGGCGGCGGTCCAGGACTCCACCAGCTCACGGATCTCCTCCAGGCCGCTGTCCTGCCCCACCGGGGAGGCACCCGCCCGGCACAGCTTGATCCCGTTGTACTGGGCGGGGTTGTGGGAGGCGGTGAACATCGCACCGGGCAGGTCCAGCGACCCCGACGCGTAGTACAGCTGGTCGGTCGAGCACAGCCCGATCTCCACCACGTCCGCACCCGACGCCGCCGCACCCAGCGCGAACGCCCGCGACAGGGACGGCGACGACGGCCGCATGTCATGCCCCACCACCACCGCCGACGCACCCACCACCCGCACGAACGCCGCACCCAACGCGAACGACAACGACTCGTCCCACTGATCCGGCACCACACCACGCACGTCGTACGCCTTCACCAGCTGCTTCAAGTCCCGCACTGCCACTCCACACCTGTTGGGTCCTCAGAGGAGGGCAGCGTACCCGCAGCTGATGACCGGTTCGGTGCGGTCAGTTGTCGGGTGAGCGGAGCACTCGCAGGTGGCCGCGGCGGCCCGCCTCGCCCGGGTCCGGCTCGGACATCCTGGACTGACGGGGCGTCTGGGGCCGGGCGGCCTCACGGACCGCGTTCGCCAGCGCCTCCAGATCGTCGCTGGAGCGCCGCAACGGGCCGACCTCGGCGGCCAGCCGGACCACCTCCCAGCCACGCGGGGCGGTCAGGCGTTCGGCGTGCTCGGCGCACAGGTCGTAGCAGTGCGGCTCGGCGTACGTCGCGAGCGGGCCGAGAACGGCGGTGGAGTCCGCGTAGACGTACGTCAGCGTAGCCACGGCCGGTCGGCCGCACGCGGTCCGCGAACAACGACGTACAGAGCTCACGAGGGTGGACGGTACCGCACTCCTGACCAGGCCGCGAAGACCCTCCCCCGTCCAGTGTCACGTGTCGCCGACATGGGCCCGGCCGGGGTGGTCCACTTCCGCGCCCTCAAGGACTACGCTCGACACTGATATGGACAGCTCCGCACCCCAATCACCGGCCGAGCAACCTCGGCGCCGTCGGCACCGGGACCGGCACGGCCGCGGCCTGCGAGGGCCGCTGGCGCCTCCTCAGGTGCCCATCTCGCTCACCAGGTCGGAGCTGTTCGACGACTACGTGCGCGAGTCGGTGGAACGGCTGGAGCGGCGGTGGCCGCAGCTGGTCGACGTGGAGTTCGCCGTGCAGGAGGTGCCGCTCGCCGACGCGGGGGCGCCGGAGCCGGAGGCGGTGCCGCTCGGGCGGGTGATCGCGGCCGCCCAGGGGCGGAAGAGCCGGATCATCGTGTACCGGCGGCCGGTGGAGATCCGGGTGAAGAGTCGGGACGACCGGGCGGCGCTGGTGCACGAGATCCTGATCGAGCAGGTCGCGGACCTCTTGGGGCTCTCGCCGGACGCGATCGACCCTCGCTACGACGAGGAGTAGCCCACCGAGGCTGCACCCTGGGCAGGCGCCCGGGCATCTACGGTCAGGGGCTCGGGGCTGCACTTTTGGCAGGCGCTCAGCGGTCGACTACCCAGGGGCTCGGGGAACTGCGAGGAGATCTGGCGTGCGGGTCACTGCGAAAGTGCCTGACCACCCACGCGACGATCACCTTGCAAGGGTCGGCGTCGCAGTTCCCCGAGCCCCTGGCGCCGTAGGCGGCTGAGCGCCTGCCGACAGCAGAGCCCGCAGGCGCCTAGCGGAGCAGGACTGCGGGGTCGGGGTCGGCATGGGGGACGCTGACGGTGCTGTGGTCGTCGCGGATGGACTGGATGGTGAACATCGGGACGTCCTTGAGGGGGAGCAGGAGCATCCGGGCGGCGGCGACGGGGCCGCCGGAGACGGTTTCGACGGTGAGGCCGAAGGTGCCGTTCAGGCCGGCCGGGTCGGGGGCCGGCAGGCTGACCGTGGCGCCGGGCGGGATGTCGACGTCCTTGCTGGTGGGGGTGCCGCCGGCGCTGCCGGCCGAGCTGGTGACCCTGACCTTGGTGGCGGCTTCGCCGGTGGCGGTCAGGAAGACGGTGCTGGCGCCGCCGCCCCGGTTGTCGGCGAGGCTGCCGCGCTTGGTGACCGGGGTCGCACCGGTGAGCCAGGCGGCGTCCGACTTGCCGTTCTGGGTGCGGTCGACCCGGACGGTGGCGACGATCGGGGTCGGGTGGGCCGGGTCGGACGGGCTCAGGCGGAGTGCGCCGGGCTCGCCGCGGGTGATCTTGTCGAGGTCGACCGCGGTGACCATGCCCGCCTTGACGTGCACGGTCTCGAACCCGGCCGGGGTGAACCAGCCGTTCTTGCCGGAGACCTGGACCTTGAGGTCGGCGTCGTCGTCGCCCGGGGCGGCCACCACCAGGCGGGCGGCGTTGCCCTCACCGATCATCAGGCCGGGGATCACCTGGGTGGCGGCGGGTGCGGCGGAGGCGGGCACCCAGTCGGCGCCCTTGTTGCCGTCGGCCGCGTGCAGCCCGGCCCCGACCCGGCCGCTGCGGGCCACCACGTGGATGGCCAGGTCCTTCTGATCCTTGATCAGCGAGGGCAGCCGGAGGGCCTGCGAGGTGCCCGGGGCGAGCGTCAGACCGTCGGCGGCCTCGACCTCGATCGGGCCCTTGTCGCCGTAGAACTTGAGGTCGACCACGGCTCCGGTCGACTCGGCGTTGACCAGGCTGACGTAGTCCACCCGGTCCCCCGCCGTGCTGGCGCCGGAGAACCAGAAGCTGGTGTCCGAGGGGGTGCAGTCGATGCCGGAGAGGCCGAGGCCCTGCTGGTCGGTCACGGTGGTGGTCTGGCCGACCGCGAAGCCGGGGGCGTAGCCGCCGGTGCCGGTCGCGATGGTGCCGGGGGCGGTGTCACCGTTCAGGGCGGGTCCGACCACCGGGGTACCGACCTTGGCGAGCGCCACCCGGGCGTCGCTGGGCGCGGTGTCGGCGGGGTTGGTGCTCGGGGCCGCCGAGGGGCTCGCGGGCGCGGCGGGCGGCGGGGCGGCGGCCGGGTTGCGCGGGGCGACGTCCAGCAGCGCGCCGTACCCGCCGGTGGCGCTGCCGCCGGGCGGGGTGAAGAGCGAGAGCTGGGTGGTCCCGGTGAGGCCCTGGACCGGCTGCGGGCAGACCTTGACGGTGCGTTCGACCTGGGTGGAGGTCGCACTGCCGGTCACCGCACCGGCCGGGTCCACCGGCGGGCGCAGCTCGGCGATGCCGAACACCACCCCGAGCACGACGGCCCCGGCCAGCAGCGAGCTGCCGGTCCGGCTGCCGCCGAGCGCCTTGAGGCCGGGCGCCTTGAGGCCGGTGGTCTTGAGCGTGGGCTTCTTCATGACGGTGGGTCAGCTCCCCGATCCGGGCCGGTACGGCTGGCCGTACGGGTCATTGGGGTCGTAGTACGGCTCCTGCTGCGGCTGCTCCGGCATCCAGACCTGTTGGTCGGTCTGCTGCGCCTGCGGCGGCTGCTGCTCGTACCCCTGGTACTGCTGCTGGTCGTATCCGGCGTACTGGTCGTAGCCGTACTGCGGCTGCTGCTCGTAGCCGTACGGGGCGGCGGGCTGCTGCTGCACCGCGTACTGGTCCCAGGTGTACGGGTCGGCCTGCTGGTACGGGTCCTGGTACTGCTCGGCCGGGGCGGCCGGCATCGGGGCGGGTTCGGTGACGGACTGCTGCGGGATGGCGGCGTAGACGCCGCTGTCCGGCTCGGTCTCGTCGCCCTCGCCCTCGCCGCGTTCGGCCAGCCGGCGGGCCCGGCGGCTGCCGGGGATCGGGGCCTGCGCCTGGGCGGCGGCGGCCAGCGCGGCGGCGGCCACCACCTCCTCGGGCAGGTCGTCGTCGTTGTGGTTGCGCCGGCCGGGCAGGGCGAGCACCAGGACGGTGGCGCCGAGCAGGAGCTGGGCCCAGATCCAGCCGGTGTGCAGCAGGCCGGACTCGTGGGTGACGTCCAGTCGGCCACCGGTGGCGGGGAGCTTGAAGCCCTGCGCCCAGCCGTCCAGGGTGACCGGCTCCAGGGCGGTGCCGCCCAGGGTCGCGGTCCACTGGGGGTCGGCCTGTTCGGCCAGCCGCAGGACCCGCCCGGCCGGACCGGCCGGGAGCTCGCGGTAGATGTCGTGCACGCCGGACGGGAACGGCTGGGCGACGCCCTGGGGGTCGACGATCAC
Organism: Kitasatospora sp. NPDC101801; assembly: GCF_044766665.1. Taxonomy (NCBI): domain Bacteria; kingdom Bacillati; phylum Actinomycetota; class Actinomycetes; order Kitasatosporales; family Streptomycetaceae; genus Kitasatospora; species Kitasatospora sp. NPDC101801. The sequence continues at coordinate 123,856 of NZ_JBIWML010000017.1, read as the reverse complement.
GGCCCGGGTGGCCGGGGCACCGGAGACCTGCCAGAGCGCGACGCCGTTCTCCTGGCTGAGCTTGGTCAGGCCGGGGGTGGTGTCCAGGACGTCCCGGACCTTGGGGGTCAGCGGGTCCTTGACCTCGACGTAGCCGATGCCCTGACCGGCCAGTTCCTTGGCCTGCTCGCCGCCGGAGCCGGCCAGCAGGCGGCCGACCAGGCCGGTCAGCCGGCCCTTGGGGTCGGCGGCGGCGTCCACGGTGCCCTCGGCCTGACCGAGGGTCAGGCCGGCGCCGCGGACCAGCGCGTAGTGCACGGCGGCGGCCTGGGCGTCGCCGCTGATCACCAGGGTGCGGGAGCGGTCGGTGGTGCCGGCCTCCTCCGCGATGAAGGCGGGGACCTGGTCCGTCTCGGTCCGGCGGAGCGGACCCTCGGCGCCGGTGACGGCCCACCAGACGGCGGTGCCGACCGGGGCGAGCACCGCGGCGGCGAGCACCAGGGCGGCGACCGGCTGGCGCCAGCCGAAGGCGATGCCGGCCACCCGGGTGTTGGCGCCGTCGGCGCCGATCGCGGCGGCGGCCAGCAGGGCGACACCGGTCAGCAGGGTGGCGGGCCCGGCCCAGGCGGCCACCGGGGCGCCGCCGGAGGCCGGGGTGACGGCGGTGCCGGCCACCACCACGGTGAAGACCAGCCCGGCCGCGGCGGCGGCCCAGGCGGCCAGCACCGCGCGGCGGCGGTCGGCCCGGAGCAGCGCCGCGAGCGCGGCGAGCACCACACCGGCGGACAGCCAGATCGGCGGGACGCCGGCGCCGCCGGGGTTCACCAGGATCAGGCCGAGCGCGCCGGGGGCCTGGCCGGAGAGGCCGGGCAGGCCGGCTTCGAGCAGCAGTCGGGACGGGTGCGCCAGCACGTGCAGCGACCAGGGGGCGAGCACCAGTACGGGAGCGCCGAGGATCACCAGCACGCGTACGCCGAGCAGTCGCAGCGCCTCGCCGCCGGAGCCGTACGCCCCGCCGCGGAACACCGCGAAGGCGAGCGCGGCCAGGCAGAGCGGGACCGCGATCGCCCAGGTGAGCGGGACGAAGGCGGTGCAGACGGTGAGCATCAGCACCGTCATCCAGCTGGACCGCCAGCCGGGGCGGGCGCCCTTGGCGGCGGTCTCGGCGCGGATGCCGAGGCCGGCGCTGATCGCGGCGGCCCGGGCCAGCGGCGGCAGCAGGACGGCGAGCACGGCGGTGCCGATCCGGCCCTGGGCCAGCGCGCCGGTGGCGGCGGGCAGCAGGGCGTACCCGGCGCTGGCCCAGGCGCGGACGAGCTTGGACTCGATCAGCGGGCGGGAGACCAGGTACGCGCTGACCGCGGCGAGCGGGATGGCCAGCACCAGCAGCAGGCCGACCGCCAGGTCGGCGTTGCCGAAGGTGAGTCCGGAGAGCACCGCGAGCACGGCCAGGTAGGGCGGCGCGGTGGCGGTCGAACCGCTGCCGACCGGGTGCCAGCCGTCGGCGTACATCGACCAGAGACCTGACGCCCCGTCGGAGGCGGGCAGCAGCGCGCCGCCGAGCAGGTTGCCGCTGCCGAGCAGGTCACGGCAGGCGATCAGGGCGAAGATCAGCAGGGCGGTGAAGAGCAGCGGGGCGGGGCGCTTGGCGAGCTTCTTGAGCAGCGCGAACTGCTCGACCACCAGGTCGTCGGCGTCCTCGTCGCCGGGGCCCGACTCGACCGAGCCGTGCCGGCCGGCGCCGGAGTCGTCGCCGCCGCCGATGCCGAGCGAGCCGATCATGCCCTCGACGGCGAGCCGGGCGGTCGCACCGGGGGCCGGGAAGAGCGTGCGGTCGTCCAGCGCGTCGCCGGCCCTGGTCCTGGCCCGGCGTTTGCGGGCCGCCAGCAGGCGCGGCAGCCGGACCAGCTCGTGGCCGAGTCCGGCGAGTTCGTCGAAAGCCTGCTTGGGGTCCTTGCCGATCACGTTGACCAGCACCCGGAACAGCGTGCCGAGCATCAGCCGGAACAGCACGTACGGGAACAGCAGGCCCTTGGAGTTGGCCAGCAGGGTGTAGACCGCGCCGGCCTTGTCGACCCGGTGCGGGTGGGCGGCGCCGCAGTCGATGGCGCGGCGCTCGCGGCTGGCCGCCTCGGCGTGCCGGAGCACGGCGTCGGGGGCGACCACCACCCGGTGGCCGGCCGCGTTGACCCGCCAGCAGAAGTCGGTGTCGTCGCGCATCAGCGGCAGCGCCTTGTCGAAGCCGCCGAGCTCCTCGAAGACGTCGCGCCGGACCAGCATGCCCGCGGTGGAGACGGCGAGCACCGGACGGACCTGGTCGTGCTGGCCCTGGTCCTGCTCGCGGCGGTCCAGCCCGGTCCACCGGCGGCCGGACCGGGCGATGGTGACGCCCACTTCGAGCAGCTGGCGGCGGTCGTACCAGCTGCGCAGCTTGGGGCCGACCACCGCGGCGGTCGGGGTGGAGTCGGCGACCTGGAGCAGCCGGCGCAGTGCGTCGGTCTGCGGCTCGCAGTCGTCGTGCAGCAGCCAGAGCCACTCGACCGGCCTGGTCTCGCGCGGGCCACCGCGGCCGAGGTCGTCCTCGGCACCGAGCGGGTCACCGAAGTCGTCCCAGCCGCCGGTGACCGGGTCGTAGCCGGACGGGTCGAGGCTGTACGGGAGGTCCTCGGGGCGCAGCGGGGGGCTGTTGAAGACCGCCTGGCCGACCGCGTTGCCGAAGCCGGAGCGGCGGCCGAGGACCAGCGGCCCGCTCTCGGGCAGCCAGTCGCCCAGGGTGTCCCGGAGCAGCTGCGGGGAGGTGTCGGTGGAGCCGGTGTCCACCGCGAGGATCCGCTGCACCTGCCGGTCCTGGCCGAGCAGCCCGGCGAGGGCCTGCGGGAGCCAGCGGGCACCGTCGTGCGAGACGATCACGGCGGTGACCAGGTGGCGCGGGTACGCGGGCGGCCGGGTTGCGGAGAAGCCGCTCTGGTGGCTGTAGACGGTCATCGAGTGCGTTGGCCCCAAGCTTCTCAGTGGACACGGCCGAGAACGGCGAAGTCAGGTGGCGCACCACACTAACGGCTCCGGATGGCGGGCTTGCGCCCGGAGTGTGTGCAGAAGGCGCTGCGATGGTCGGGGACATGCGAAAGCGCCCCACCGTCTTCGGTGAGGCGCTGCACAGAACCGGTGCGGGACCGGCGGACGGCGGCCGGCTCAGACCGCGCTCTTCTTGAGCCGCCGGCGCTCCCGCTCGGAGAGGCCGCCCCAGATCCCGAAGCGCTCGTCGTTGGCCAGGGCGTACTCGAGGCACTCGGACCGGACCTCGCAGGCGAGGCAGACCTTCTTCGCCTCCCGGGTGGAGCCGCCCTTCTCCGGGAAGAAGGACTCGGGGTCGGTCTGAGCGCACAGCGCGCGCTCCTGCCAACCGAGTTCCTCTTCGTCCTCTTCGATGCCCTCACCGATCAACAGCTCAAAGAGCTCGCTCATCTGGCGCGCCTCCTCTGCCCCTTTGGCGTCCCCGTGGTGTTGCCGTTGCCTGGAGCGGCGGAACGACACGAGTGAAATTACATGTGCGTCACTCTGGCCCAGTCAAGCCGAGCTCTGGTATTGGGCCAAGGATTCACTCCCCGGAACCAAGGCACTACGATAAGTTTACATATCCGGACATCCAGGATTTACCGCCCTGATGGGCCTCAACCGTCCGGAAACACCCACCGCCTGACAGGCAGTCAACCTGACACACCGTCGCCTCCGCCACCCCCGAACGGGGGGACGTCGGAACGGATCGGCCCGGTTGCCTGGTCACCGGCTGCCTTCCCGGCGATCTTCACATCGAAACATAGAGGGTGATTTATCACCCCATCCGGTAGTTCAGGAGTGATCTGACCCGAATGTCCCGGAGTTCGCTTGACACTCCCCCCACTCCTACGGTCTCCTTGCACGCATGTCAGAGTTCGCCCTCACCCGGAGCCGCCGCCAGGCGCAGCTCCGTGCTGCCGCGAGCTCGCTCTGTTGTCGCCTCTGTTCCTGCTGTATCTAGGCGCTCGCGTCCCACCGCGCGCCGCCCAGGAACATCGAGGCCGCCCGCGCGACAGAGTCCCCCCTGAATCCCGCGGTCCGGCTGACTCCCCCGCCGACCAGCCGCCCCGAGGATTCCTCCCATGCGAATGCCCCGCCTCCGCAAGCGCAACCGAGACCGCGCCAGGCAATCCACCGTCGCCGTACCGGCCCCGCGCTGGACCGACGGCCTGAGCGACGTCTCCATCGCCGGCGACCCGCTGGCCTTCCCGCACCTCGCCCGCACCGACCTGCCCCGCCACCCCAGCACGGTGGCCGGCTACGCCCAGCTGGTCCGCGAGATCGCCGCCGACCGCTCCCGCTGGGAGCCGCTGGTCCGCTACGACGCGCTCACCCGCTGGTACGCCCGACTGGAGACCGGCCCGGGCTACGAGGTCTGGCTGCTCAGCTGGCTGCCCGGCCAGAGCAGCGGCTTCCACGACCACGGCCAGTCCTCCGGCGTCATGACGGTGCTTCAGGGCGAGCTGGTCGAGCGCTCGCTCACGCACGCCGGCGAGGGCAGCCGCCCGCTCCGCCCGGGCGGGCAGCGGGTGTTTTCGGCCGGCTACCTGCACGAGGTGGTCAACGCCTCGCTGGAGCCCGCCGTCTCGATCCACCTGTACTCGCCCGGCCTGGTCGAGATGAACCAGTACGGCGCCGCGGTCGCCCCCGAGACCCGGGTCGAGGCGCACTGACCCCGGGCCCCGGCCCGCACCCACCGGCCCGCCTGGCAGGATGAGCGCATGCGCATCGTGGCACTGGCAGGCGGGATCGGTGGAGCGCGTTTCCTGCGCGGACTCCGTGAACTGACCGGCCCTCAGGACGAGATCACCGTCATCGGCAACACCGGCGACGACATCCACCTCTTCGGTCTCAAGGTCTGCCCCGACCTGGACACCGTGATGTACACCCTGGGCGGTGGCATCCACGAGGAGCAGGGCTGGGGCCGGGCCGACGAGACCTGGTCGGTCAAGGAGGAACTGAAGGCGTACGGCGTCGGGCCCGAGTGGTTCGGCCTCGGCGACCGGGACTTCGCCACCCACATCGTGCGGACCCAGATGCTCGACGCGGGCTACCCGCTCAGCGCCGTCACCGAGGCGCTGTGCGACCGCTGGCAGCCCGGCGTGCGGCTGCTCCCGATGACCGACGACCGGGTCGAGACCCACGTCCGGATCACCGAGGAGGCCGGCCCCCGGGTGGTGCACTTCCAGGAGTACTGGGTCAAGCTGCACGCCGCCGTGGCCGCCGAGGCGATCATCCCGGTCGGCGCCGACACCGCGAAGCCCGCCCCGGGCGTGCTGGCGGCGATCGCCGAGGCGGACGTGATCCTGCTGCCGCCGTCCAACCCGGTGGTCTCGATCGGCACCATCCTGGCCGTCCCCGGCATCCGACAGGCCGTCAGCGACACCGCCGCCCCCGTGGTCGGGCTCTCCCCGATCATCGGCGGGGCGCCGGTGCGCGGCATGGCCGACAAGGTGCTGGCGGCGGTCGGCGTCGAGGCCACCGCATCGGCGGTGGCGCTGCACTACGGCGCCGACCTGCTCGACGGGTGGCTGGTGGACACCGCCGACACCGAGGCCGTGGCCGCGGTCGAGGCCGCCGGGATCAGCTGCCGGGCGATCCCGCTGCTGATGACCGACGTCCCCGCCACCGCGGCGATGGCCCGGGCCGCGCTGGAGCTGGCCGAGCAGGTCCGGGCGTGATCTCGGTCCTGCCGGTGGCGGGGCTGCCGGAGATCACCGCCGACGCGGACCTGGCCGAACTGATCGCCAAGGCCGGGACCTTCGAGGACGGCGACATCCTGCTGGTCACCTCGAAGATCGTCAGCAAGGCGGAGGGCCGGCTGCTGCACGCCGCCGACCGGGAGGCGGCGATCGACGCCGAGACCGTCCGGGTGGTCGCCCGGCGCGGCCCGGCCCGGATCGTCGAGAACCGCAACGGCCTGGTGATGGCGGCGGCCGGGGTGGACGCCTCCAACACCGCCCCCGGCACCGTCCTGCTGCTGCCGCTCGACCCCGACGCCTCCGCCCGGACCCTGCGGGCCCGCCTCCAGCAGCTGACCGGCCGTCGGCTGGCCGTGCTGGTCACCGACACCTTCGGCCGCCCCTGGCGCAACGGCCTGACCGACGTGGCGATCGGCGCCGCCGGCCTGGCCGTCCTGGACGACCACCGGGGCCGGCGGGACACCCACGGCAACGAGCTGGCGATGACCGTCACCGCCACCGCCGACGAACTGGCCGCCGCCGGTGACCTGGTGAAGGGCAAGGCCAGCGGCGTACCGGTCGCCGTGGTGCGCGGTCTGGGTGACCTGGTGACCGAGGCGGACGGCGAAGGGGTCCGCCCGCTGATCCGGCCGGCCGCCGACGACATGTTCCGGCTGGGCACCTCCGAGGCGCTCCGGCAGGCCGTCACGCTGCGGCGCACCATCCGCTCCTTCACCCCCGAGCCGGTCGACCCGGCCGCCGTCCGCCGCGCGGTGGCCGCCGCCGTCACCGCGCCGGCCCCGCACCACACCACGCCCTGGCGGTTCGTCCTGCTGGAGAGCCCCGAGGTGCGGACCCGGCTGCTGGACGCGATGCTCGCCGCCTGGCAGCGCGACCTGCGCGAGCTGGACGGCTGGGACGACGCGAAGGTGGCCCGCCGCACCGCCCGGGGCAACGTGCTGCGGGACGCGCCGCACCTGGTGGTGCCCTGCCTGGTGATGGACGGGGCGCACGCGTACCCCGACGCACGGCGGGCGGCGGCGGAGCGGGAGATGTTCACGGTGGCGATCGGGGCTGCCGTCCAGAACCTGCTGGTCGCGCTGACCGGGGAGGGGTACGGCTCCGCGTGGGTCTCCTCGACGATGTTCTGCCGGGACACGGTGCGGGACGTCCTCGACCTGCCGGACGCATGGGACCCGATGGGCGCCGTCGCGGTCGGCCGGCCGGCGGAGGCCCCGAGGGAACGCCAGGAGCGCTCGGCGGAAGCCTTCCTGACGGTCCGCTGAACGCCTCTGGCAGCAGGCGCGGCTCTACGGTCAGGGGCTCGGGACTCTGCTGATGTGCGGCTCCGCCGCGTGGGCGACGCCGACTTTTTGCAGGTGCTTCGGTAGCTACGGTCAGGGGCTCGGGGAACTGCGACGCCGACCCCGGAAAAGGTGATCCGTACAGGGGTGGTCAGGCACTTTCGCAGTGACCCGCACGCCAGATCTCCTCGCAGTTCCCCGAGCCCCTGGGTAGTCGACCGCTGAGCGCCTGCCTACAGCGCAGCCCCGAGCCCCTGGGTAGTCGACCGCTGAGCGCCTGCCTACAGCGCAGCCTCCGAGCCCCTGGGTAGTCGACCGTTGAGCGCCTGCCTACAGCGCAGCCTCCGAGCCCCTGGACCGTAGACCCCCAGCACCTGCCAGATGTGCAGCTCCGTGGGTCGTGCGACCGAGCGCTCTGCGCCTAGTGGTGGCGGTGGTCCTGGGGGGTGAGGCGGGGGCCGTAGCGGGGGGCGGGGGTGCTGGTGAGGGTGAGGAGGCGGCAGAGGCGGTGGCGGTGGCCCGGGTAGGGGGCGAGGAGGGCGAGCATCTGGGCGTCGTCGCTACGGGGACGGCCCGCGAGGGCCCAGCCGACCAGGTTGGGGAGGTGGTAGTCGCCGACCGAGACCGCGTCGGGGTCACCGTTGCTGCGCTGCAGGGTCTCCGCCGCGGTCCAGTGCCCGATGCCGGGCACGACCGTCAGCCGGGCGAAGGACTCGTCGTGCGGGAGTGCGGCGGCCTCCTCCAGCCGGGGGGCCAGCCGGGCGGCCCGGACCACCGTGGCGGAGCGGCGGGGGTCGACGCCGGCCCGGTGCCACGCCCAGCTCGGGATCATCGCCCACTCCCGGGCGGACGGCGGCACCCACAGGCCCGGGGCCGGGCCGGGTGCGGGGGTGCCGAAGTCGCGCAGCAGGGTGCGCCAGGAGCGGTACGCCTCGCCGGTGGTGACCTTCTGTTCCAGGATCGCCGGGATCAGCGACTCCAGCACCAGCCCGGTCCTGACCAGCCGGACGCCCGCGTGGGTGCGCTGGGCCTCGCGCAGCGGTCCGGGCGGCAGCACCAGTCCTGACGGGTCGTCACCGTCGCCGAGCAGGGTGGGCAGCTGCTCAAGCAGCCAGTCCGCGCCGGGGCCCCAGGCCCGTCCTTCGACCTCGCCGGCCCGTGCGGTCAGCCGGAGCGTGCCGATCCCGCCCGGGGTCCGGGAGGCGCGCCAGACGCCGCCCTCCGGGTCCGTCCGGTGGGCCGGGTCGGCGGGGCCGCGCCGGAGCGGCAGCAGGGTCCGTCCGAGGTCCAGCGGGAAACCCGGCCGCCACCGTCGTACCGCGCCCGGCATCTCGCACCACCTCTCCGGGTGCACGATACGCCGGTCAGTAGGTGTAGATGCGGCCCTGCGGATTGACCGTCATGCAGGACTTGTCGTCGTCGGCGGTGACCGCCTCGGCGGACTTGGGGAGTTGGGTCGGGGCGGCGGTGACCGGGAAGGTGGCGCCGGTCGGCCAGTCCGCGCCGATCACCAGGGCCAGCGTCCTGCCGGTGCCGGACTCCTTGAGGGCGCCGGCCGGCAGGCCGAGGGCGGCGGCGACCGCCTGCGCCTGGGCGGCCTGGGCGGCGGGGTAGCTGAGCTGGGTGGTCGGCCGGTTGCCGCCGCCGCCGATCGCGGTGGCGTCGGTGAAGCCGAGGTGGACCAGGGCGGCGGTGATCTCCTTGGCCCGGAGTTCGGCGCCGGAGGCGTTCTGCACGGTGAGCTGGACGCCGGCCTTGGCCACCGGCACGGCCGGGGTGGGGTCGGGCGTGGGGGTGGGCGCCGGGCTCGGTGCGGCCGCGGCGGGTGCCGGGCCCTTGTCGTCGAACGGCCGGTCGGCCAGCAGCAGCTTCCATATCTGCTCGGTGTCCGGCTGCCTGAGCTCCAGCCGGTCCGGGTCGCTCTTGGCGGCGTCCACCGGGACGGTCAGAGTGGTGATCCGCTCGGTCGGCACCTCGCGCAGCTCGGTGCCGAGCTCGTACAGCTTGCGGATGTCGGCCAGCGGCTTGTCGACGCTGAGCGACTTGGTGGCGGCCTCGGCCAGCGACATCAGCCGGCCGGGGTCGGTGAGCGAGCCCTTGGCCTTCAACTCCCGCACCATCGCCGAGAGGTACAGGTGCTGGGCCTTGGTCCGGCCGATGTCGTCGCCCCAGGCGTCCCGCACCCGCAGCCACTTGAGCGCGTCCTCGCCCTGGATGTAGCTGACGCCCTTCGGCAGCTTGAGGTCGGTGCCGCCGACGCCCTTCTGGTACCGGTCCCAGAGGTTCATGTTGACGCACACGGGCACCCCGCCGACCGCGGTGGCCATGTTCGCCACGCCCGCGAAGTCGACCATCATGTAGTGGTCGACGTGCACCTGGGTGAGGGCCTGCCAGGTGCCGACCAGGCAGCCCGGGCCGCCCCGGGCCAGCGCCTCGTTGATCATCTTCTTCTTGACGGCGGGGTAGGTGGTCTTCCCGTCCTCGCTGCGGCAGGCCGGGATGTCCACCAGGGTGTCGCGCGGAATGCTGATCAGCGAGGCGTTGCTGCGGTCGGCGGAGACGTGCAGCAGCATCTGGACGTCCGCCAGGCCGGGCCGGTTGGCGTCGTCGGCCCCGCCACCGAGGGCGACGTTGGCGGCGGTGCCCCGGTTGTCGGTGCCGATCAGCAGGATGTTCAGCGGGGTCTGCCCGGCGGCGTTCGGCGCGGTCCTGGCACCGGTCACGTCGCTGAGGTTGAGCTCGCCGGCCTGGAAGTTGCCGTTCAGGTGCTGGTAGTACCAGTACCCGGCGCCGCAGCCGGCCACCAGGACGAGACCGACCGCCAGCGCGGTGATCCGCAGCCAACGGCGCCGTCGGGGGCGCTGCCCGGCGGCCCGGCGGGCCTCGGCCCGGCCGCCCGGTGGGCGGGTCTGGACGTCGGTCATCGGTGGACCCCCCTGCTCGAGCGGTCGCCCCCCGTAGGCCACCTGTTCGGAACCTACCCGACATCACAGCGCGGGTCCGAATCCTGTTACGGAATCAGAACGCTCGCGCGGAGCATGGCTGACGGACCGTCGACCGACCGGTTACTTGGCGCACACGTTGACGTCGTCGGCCTGCACCCGCTGGAGGTCCTTCGGTGCCTCGGTGGGCACCGGGGCGGCCGGCTTGCCGAGCGCGGTGTAGTCCTTGCCGAGCACCACCTGCAGCGAGTCCTTCGCCCCGAGCGTGCTGCTCTCCTTGGCGGTCTCGACCGGCAGCCCGAGCGCGACCGCCAGCGCCGCCGCCTGGTCGGCCTTGCCGCGCGGATAGCCGATCGAGCTGGTGGCCACCACGGCCGCGTCCTTGCCCGGGCCGGCCTCGGTGAAGCCCTTGCCCGCCAGCGCGGCGACGGCCTTGCCGGCCTGCCCGGCGGCCCCGGTGCCGTTCCGGACCGTCGCCCGGACCGTGGCCGCGTCGACCTGCGGCGCGGTCGGTGCGGGGGCCGGGGTCGCCGCGGGCGGCGCGGCCGGCGTCTCGGCGGGGGCGCCCGCCACCTCGGTGAGCGAGCGGTCGGCCGCGACCATCGCGAACAGCTGGGCGGCGTCCTTGTCGTTCAGGACCAGCCGGTTCTCGTCCTTCGGGTCGTCCAGCACCGGCACCGTGGTGAAGGTGATGTTCTGGGTGTTCACGTTGGCGAGGTCGAGGGCCAGGTCCTTGAGCTTGTCCACGCTCTTGATCGCGGAGTCCACGGTGAGCGCCTTGGTGGCGGCGTCCGCGAGGTTCCACAGCTTGGTCGGGCTGGTCAGGGTGTCGCTGCTCTTGATCTTGCGGATCATCGAGCTGATGAACTGCTGCTGGAGCGGGATCCGGGTCAGGTCGCCGCCGAGGCCCACGGCGTGCCGGGTGCGGACGAAGGCGAGCGCCTCCTCGCCCTGCACCACGTGCTTGCCCTTGGACATCTTCAGGTGCGAGTCCTTGTCGTTGATGTCCTTGGCCGCGCACACCTCCACCCCGCCGACGGCGGTGGAGAGGGTCTTGACCGCCTCGAAGTCCACCATCACGAAGTGGTCGATGTGAATGTCCGTCATCTTCTCGACGGTCTTCCAGGTGCAGCCCGGGTCCCGGCCGTTCTGCCCCAGGCTGGTGTTGAACATCGCCCGGCTCTCGCCCGGGATCTTCTTGCCGGCCGCGGTCTCGCACTCCGGGATCGGCACCATCAGGTCGCGCGGGATGCTCAGCACCGTCGCGTTGGTGCGGTCCTTGGAGATGTGGAACAGCAGGGTGGTGTCGGCGTGGCCCTCGCTGCCCTCGTCGCCGTACGCGCGCCCCAGGCCCTGCCGGCTGTCGGTGCCGATCACCAGGATGTTCAACGCCCCGGTGGCCGCCTTCGGCCGCTCGGCCTCGGAGCCGACCTTGACCTCGACCGAGGAGAGGTTCCCGTTGAAGTGCTGGTACGCGTAGTAGGCACCGCCGCAGCCGGCCACCAGCAGCAGGGCGGCCGCCCCGGCGGTCCACTTGAGGGCCCGTCGGCGGCCGCGCGGCTTCGCACCGGGAGGACGGCCCGCGCCCTGCGTGCGGCGCCGGTCGGCCCGGCCGCCGGTCGGCGGTTCGGCCGCCCGGCGGGGCCGCTCGGCCTCCCGGGGGCGTGGCACCTGCGCGGGCACCGCGTCCAGGTCCAGCCGGAACTCGCCCGTGGCCGGGTCGAGCACCCACTGATCGGCCGGATCGACCTCTGGCGGGTTCTGATCCGCGAGATCCGCCCTGTGCCGGTGTCCGCTGTTCATCCCGGACACCCTAGACGAGCTTCCGCCCGGATTCGGCCGGAGTGTGACCGGCATCATGGCGGGCAACCGCCTTAAAAACGGGCAAAGTTCGCGACTCGCCTGCACCGAACCTCCACATTTCGGCCGTCCGGGGTCAGTGCATCACGCAGGAGTCCTGGTCGGCGGTCCGGCCTTCCAGGGTGGGGCTGGTGGTGGGCAGCGGGGGCATCGAGGCTGACGGGGCATCGGGGAACGGCGACTCCGTGGTGGCGTCCTCCGCCGGGTCGGCGCTCGGCCCGGGCGGGTACGCCGGGGCGAACGGACCCGCGAAGACGGCGGCCGAAGCGTAGGCCGCACCGGAGGGTGACGGCGAGGGCGAGGGCGTGACCTGGTACGGCTGGACGGTGACCGGCAGGTCGACCCGGATGGCGGCGAACAGCTGGTCGGTCTGCGGCTGGACCAGCTGGTCCCGGTCCCAGTTCCCCGGGTACGGACGGCGCGGGGTGGTCAGGAAGACCACGTTCTCGGTCGGCATCGAGCGCAGGTCCTGGGCCAGGTCGTAGAGCGCGCCGACCCGGCTCAGTCCCTCGTCGGCGGTGACCGCCGAGGTGGCCGCGTCCAGCAGCGGCCACAGCCTGGTCGGGTTGAGCAGCACCCCCTGCGACTGCACCTTGCGGATCAGCGAGGCGAGGAACTGCTGCTGACGCCCCATCCGCTGGGTGTCGCTGCCGTCGCCCAGGGTCTCCCGGACCCGGACGTAGCCGAGCGCCTGCTCGCCGCCGAGGGTCTGCCGGCCGGGCGGCAGGTCCAGTTGGGCGTTCCTGTCGTGGATCGCCCGGGGGACGCAGACCTCCACCCCGCCGACCGCGTCCACCATCTTCTTGAAGCCGGTGAAGTCGAGGATCAGGTGGTGGTCCACCCGGATGCCGCTGAGCTGCTCCACGGTCCGGATCGTGCAGGCCGGGCCGCCCGTCTCGAAGGCCCAGTTGAACTGCATGAAGCGGGCCTGGGTCCGCGTCCCGTCCGGGAGTTCGCAGGCCGGCACCCGGACCATCGCGTCCCGGGGGATGCTCACCGCCGTCGCGTGCTGCCGGTCGGCCGCGAGGTGCAGCAGGATCGTGGTGTCCGAGCGCCGCCCGCCCGCGTAGCCGTACGCGGCGTTGGCCCCGCTGCGGTCGTCGCTGCCGATCAGCAGGATGTTCTCGGCCTGCAACGGGCCCCGGTCGGGCCGTTCGGAGGCGTCGTGCTCCAGCAGCCGGCCGGTGGTGGCGTCGGTCTCCAGGTTGCCGTCCAGCTTCCGGTAGCCGATCCAGGCCAGGACTCCGCCCGCCACCAGGAAGAAGGCCAGCACGGCGGCGGTGATCAGCAGGAACCGGCGGCGCCCCCCGCCTCGTGAGGTCGGGGGGCGTTCGCGGTCGTCATCGTCCTCGGCCATGACGGGGATGCCTACCCCTGGCCGCCCGGCCGGGGTCAGCCCAGGCGCAGAGTCACCCGTTCGGATTCGATCCGCTTCGTCCACTGCTCCTCGGTCAGCTCACCGGAGTTCCGGCAGAGCACCACCGAGGCACCGGCGGCCAGCGGGGCGAGCAGCCCGGCCTCCAGGCCGGTCCAGTCGTCGTACCCGAAGGTGCTGAGCACCCGGCTGCCCGGCTCCAGGCCGAGCCGGACCGCGCCCTCCCGGGCCAGCGCCACGGTCTGCTCCCCCGTCAGCTTCAGCGGCAGGCCGTCCACCAGCGTCTCCAGCGCGGGGGCCTGCGGGTCCACCGGCGAGTACGGGGCGAACCGGTCGCCCTGGCCGGGCACCTCGGCGGCGTAGTCCAGGAAGCCGTCGGGCCGCTCCGGGAACCGGCCGCCGAGCGGGCGGAGCGCCAGCGCCACCCGCTCACCGGAACAGTCCTTGGCGGTGTCCAGGCCGTCCGGGCCGCTGATCACCAGATCGGCGTCGGCCGGGCTGCCGCCCGGCACCGCCGTCACCCCGACCGACCAGCAGGCGAGCAGCCAGACGGCGCTCTGCCAGTGGGCCGGCAGGAGCAGCGCGGCCCGGGTCTCGGGCCCGGCGTTCAGCTCGTCCTGGAGCAGGTTGGCGGTCTTGGCCACCCAGTTGTCGAAGGTCTTGGCGGAGAGTTCCACCCGCTCGCCGGTCGCGTCGTCGTAGAACGTGACCAGGGGACGGGACGGATCGGCGTCGGGGGCTCCCGCGCGCAGATATGCGTGCAGCAGCTCGGCGGGAGTGCGGGCGTCGGCAGCGAAGGGCGCAGTCATGGTGCGGTCCAGCCTACGACCTCGGGCGGCGCCCGGGGAGGGGAGGGCGACCGGACGAACTGGCGTGGCGTCAGGTCCGTTTTGCGCGCAATATCCCTTCTATGCGCCTCTCCCTGCTCGCCGCCGTCGGCTCCCTGCTGCTGCTCCCGCAACCCGCCTTCGCCCAGCCCTCGGACGGCGGGGTCCGCACCTTCCCGCTGACGGCCGGTCAGCGCGGCCCGGCCGAACGGGACACCGCCCCGTTCTCACTCGTCGGGGTGAGCTGGGACGACCCGGGCACGGTGTTCGAGGGCTCCGTCCAGGTGAGGGTCCGCCCGGTCGGCGGGGTGTGGGGCGACTGGCACCTGCTGGAGGTCGAGGCGGACGACCGGCCCGATCCCGGGGGCGCCGAACGGGCCGGCCGGGGTGCCACCGCACCGCTCTGGGTCGGGCCCAGTGACGGGGTCGCGGTCCGGTTCACCGGCACTCCGCCGCGCGGGCTGCGGGCCGAACTGGTCGACCCGGGACGGAGCTCCGCCCGGTCGCTGCCCGCGACGGCCCACGAGGGACCGCGCCCGGGCATCGTCACCCGATCGGGCTGGGGCGCCGACGAGAGCCTGCGCGAGCCCGGCTTCGGCTACACCGGGCCGGTCCGGGCGGTGTTCGTGCACCACACCGACACCGCCAACGACTACGCCTGCTCGGACGCGCCGAAGGTGATCCGGGCGATCTACCAGTACCACGTGAAGAGCAGCGGCTGGCGGGACATCGGCTACAACTTCCTGGTGGACCGCTGCGGCACGGTCTACGAGGGCCGGGCCGGCGGGGTGGCCGAACCCGTGCTGGGCGCCCACACGCTGGGCTTCAACACCGACACCGCCGGGGTGGCCGCGCTCGGCCGCTACAGCTCCGACACCGCACCGCAGGCCCAGGTCGACGGGATCGCCAAGGTGGCCGCCTGGAAGCTCGGCCTGACCGGCCGGGACGCCGACGGCTCGGTCACCCTGACCTCGGCCTCGGACGGCAGCAAGTTCAAGAAGGGCACCAGCGCCACCTTCCGCACCGTCTCCGGCCACCGCGACGCCTTCAACACCGAGTGCCCGGGCAACGCCCTCTACCAGCGCCTCCCGGCCATCCGCTCCTGGTCGGCGCACCTGCAGGGGCGCTAGGGCCGGTCGACGGCCGCTACGGCCGGGCCTCGCGCAGGGTGCCGTTGATCTCCAGGTAGCCCTCGCCGGTGCGGGGGCAGCGCCAGCGGCCGTTGCCCTCGTCGGTGAGGGGTTCGCCCGCGCGGCCGACCCATTTGATCCGGCGGGCCGGGACGCCGGCCACCAGGGCGAAGTCGGGGACGTCCCGGTGCACCACGGCGCCCGCCGCGACCAGCGCCCAGCGGCCCACCGTGACGCCCGCGACCAGCACCGCGCGGCCGCCGATCGAACAGCCCTGACGGAGCGTCACCCCCTTGGCGTGCCAGTCGTCGCCGCGCTTGAGCCGGCCGTCGGGGTCGACCGAGCGGGGGTAGAGGTCGTTGGTGAGGACGGCCGCCGGGCCGACGAAGACGCCGTCCTCCAGGACGGCGGGCTCGTACACCAGGGCGTGGTTCTGCAGCTTGACCCGGTCGCCGATCCGGACCCCGGGGCCGACGTACGCGCCGCGCCCGATGATGCAGTCCGCCCCGATCACGGCGTCCTCGCGGACCTGGGCCAGGTGCCAGACCGTGCTGCCGGGCCCGATCACCGCCCGCTCGTCGACGTCGGCGCTCTGTTCCACCCGCACGGAGTTCCCCATGGCGCCGAAGATAGCGCCACGGGGACCACGTGGTGGGCTAGTTGGCCTCGGTGACCGGCGTCATCGGTTCGGGCGCGGTGCTGGCGATCACCCGGCGGGCCAGCTTGCGCGGGGAGGTGAGGAAGCCGAAGCCCCAGCTCAGGTGCATGGTGGCGAGGGCCAGCGGGAGCTGGAGCCGGGCCTTGGGGGCCAGGCCCCGGCCCTCCAGCACCGAACCGCCCGCGATCGCCAGCAGGTACCCGGCCGGCAGCACGAAGCACACCGGGTGCAGGGCCGCGCCGAGCACCAAGCCGGTCAGCACCCCGAGCAGGGCGGCCGGCGGCGCCAGGTAGCGCAGGTTGACCGAGCCCTTGTGGTACCGGGTGACCACCCGGCGCCAGCGGCCGTAGTCCTTGTACTGCTTGGCCAGCGCCCGGACGCTCGGCCGGGGCCGGTAGGTCACCCTGAGCTGGGGGGTGAACCAGATCAGACCGCCCTCCTGGCGGATCCGGTAGTTCAGCTCCCAGTCCTGGGCCCGGATGAACTCCTCGTTGTAGCCGCCGAGCCGCTCCAGCACCTCGCGGCGGAAGACACCGAGGTAGACCGTCTCGGCCGGGCCGGCCAGGCCGCCGGTGTGGAAGGCCGCGTTGCCGACACCGATCTTCGAGGTCATCGCGGCGGCGACCGCCTGCTCCCACTCGGTCTCGCCCTCGGCGTGCATGATGCCGCCGACGTTGGCCGCGTCCATCTCCCTGAGCAGCCGGACGGCGGTGGAGACGTACCCGGGAGTGAGCAGCCCGTGCCCGTCCACCCGCACCACGATCGGGTGACGCGAGCCCCGGATGGCCGCGTTCAGTCCGGCGGGGGTGCGGCCGGTCGGGTTGGCCACCGTCCGCACCCGGGGGTCCTCGGCGACCAGCTCGGCGGCGATCGCGTCGGTCCGGTCGGTGGAGGGGCCGAGGGCGATCACCACCTCCAGCTCGCCCGCGTACTCCTGTTCCAGGATGTGCCGCACGGCGGCGCGCAGATGACGTTCCTCGTCGAGCACCGGCATGATCACGGAGACCGCCGGCAGCTCCTCAGCAGCCTTGGTGTTCATCGGGGCCCACCGTACCGGCGGCCGCCCGGCCTTGTCAGGTTCGGTCTGCTGAGCGAGGTCCGCAGGAACGTTTCATCGACCGTCCCGGCGTCCGGCGTACCCGGTCGGCGCGCCCCCGCCCGGCCACCGGGGCACCCGCCTACCATCCGAGAGATGCCGTCCACCGACCCGCACCCCGCCCGGGAACGCACCCCACGCCGCCGCTGGGGTCGCTGGCTGGCGGGCGCGGTCTCGCTCGCCGTGCTGGTCACCGCCTGCGGGGGCCGGGCGCTGCTGAACGGCGTCGGGGACGCGATCGGGCGGGTGGACGCCTTCGACCGGAGCAAGGAGCGGCCCGCCGACGACGGGGTCACCACCTTCCTGGTGGTCGGCACCGACGACCGCGAGGGCATCCCCGCCGACACCCTCAAGAACGTGCTGCACGCGGGCGGCGAGTCCTGCCACTGCACCGACACCATGATGATCGTCCAGCTCGCCGAGGACGGCGGCCGGGCCAGCGTGGTGAGCATCCCGCGCGACTCCTACGTCACCATCCCGGCTCACCGGGACCTCGCCACCGGCCGGGAGGTGCCGGACGGCCACGGCAAGATCAACGCGGCCTACGGGATGGGCGGCGCCCCGCTCACCGTCCGCACCGTGGAGCAGAACACCGGCCTGCGGATCGACCACTACCTCCAGGTCAACTTCCTCTCCTTCGTCTCCACCGTGGACGCGCTGGGCGGCGTCGAGGTGTGCAGCTCCCGCCCGCTGAAGGACGAGTACTCCGGTCTCGACCTGCCCGCCGGGACCACCCGGCTGGACGGCGCCGGGGCGCTCAAGTACGTCCGGGCCAGGCACCTGGACGGCAGCTCGGACCTCGGGCGGATGCAGCGTCAGCAGAAGTTCCTGGCGCAGCTGCTGCACCAGGCCACCGGCAGCGACACCCTGCTGAACCCGGTGAAGCTGAGCCGGGTGACCGACGCCGTGCTGAAGTCCGTCAAGGCCGACCGGGACCTCTCCACCGAGGACCTGGTCCGGCTGGCCGGGCGGCTCAAGGACCTCTCCCCCGCCCGGGCGGACTTCACCACCGTCCCGGTCGGGGACGTCAACTTCCAGGTCGAGGGCTGGGGTTCGACGGTGCGCTGGGACGCCGCAGGGGCCAAGGCGCTGTTCGCCGCGGTCCGGGAGGGCCGTCCGCTGACCGACCGGCCGGTGGCGGCCACTCCCCCGGCCGCACCGGTCCAGGTCACCGTCCCGCCCGGGCAGATCCACATCCAGGTGCTCAACGGTGCGGGCGTGGTCGGGCTCGGCGCCCGGGTGGACGGTGACCTCCACAAGGCCGGCTTCGCCACCACCGGCGCCCCCTCCAACGCGGGCGGCGGCTCCACCACCCGCACCACGGTCCGGTACGACCCGCGCTGGGACGAGTCGGTCAAGACCGTGGCCGCCGCCCTCCCGAGCGCCGAACTGGTCGCCACCCCCGGCCTCGGCGCCACCATGCAGGTCGTCGCGGGCACCGACTACACCGGCGTGGTCGGCGTGGCCACCCCGCCGCCGCCCTCGCCCACCGCCGCCCCGTCCCCCGCCGAGACCCCGGCGGTCACCGCCAGCACCGGTACCGAGATCAGCTGTCCGTGAGACCGGGGCGGCATCAATACGGCAGCAGCCCGGTGGTGACCAGCTCGAAGTCGAACGGCGCGGGAATGTGAACGGTCTCGCCGAAGTCGACGTCCGCCCGGCGGATCGACGCGTGCCCGGGTGTCCGCGCGGTTCCTCCGTCGGCGAACCTCGCCTCGGTGGTGGTGCCGGGCCACGTATCGTCCGGGCATGGCTGATCAGCGCTTGATCGAGGTGGGTGGGATCCGGCTGGCTTTCCAGGTCTCGGGCCCGTCGGACGCTCCGCCGGTTCTCCTGTTGCACGCCCTGGGCACGGACGCCACCGACTGGGAGGTGGTGGCACCGGTCCTCGCCACCGAGCGGCGGGTGTACGCGCTCGACCTGCGCGGTCACGGCCGGAGCGACTGGCCCGGGGAGTACTCCCTGGAGCTCATGCGGGACGACGTGCTCGGCTTCCTGGACGCCGTGGGTGCCGACCGGGTCGACGTGGTGGGGCACTCGATGGGCGGAGTGGTGGCCTACCTGCTCGCCGAGGAGAGTCCGGGGCGGGTGGACCGGCTGGTGCTGGAGGACGTGCCGGCTCCGTACCCCCGCCGGCCGACCGTTTCGGCCAGGCCGGCGGGGCGGCTGGGCTTCGACTGGGAGATGGTGCTCGCGGTCAGGAGGCAGCTCGACACCCCTGACCCGGCCTGGCTGGAGCGCCTCGGCGGGATCACCGCCGAGACCCTGGTGCTGGCGGGTGGCCCGCGCAGCCACCTGTCCCAGGAGGGCGTCGCCGAGCTGGCCCGCCGGATCCCGGGCGGACGGGTCGTCACCATCCCCGCCGGACATCTGATCCACCGCACCGAGCCGGCCACGTTCACCGCGGAGGTCGGCAGGTTCCTCGGACTGCCGGAAGCGCACTGAGGGCCGGCCGACCGCGATCCGCAGCTCTTCCGATCAGCTGCGGACTGGTGCATCCGGTGCGGCGGCTGTTGCCGTCGGTGGCCCGGGCTCCCTAGGCTCGCCACCGCTCGGACGGACCAGGACGAAGGAACACGGTATGACCATCGCAGCCAGCCCCGATGCCCTCGACCGGAAGATCGACCTGTGCTTCGGACAGGTCGACCTGGACCGGAACGGGCTGGTGGACGCCTCGGACGTGCTCGGACTCGCGGCCCGGACGATCGCCGCCTCGGGGGAGGACTTCGACTCGCCGAAGGCGGTGGCGATGCTGACGGCGGCTCAGGCGTGGTGGCGGGCGCTGGTGGCGGACCTGGACACCAACCGGGACCGGAAGATCCAGCGGCACGAGTACCGGGCCGGGATGCGGCTGCTCGCGGAGGCACCCGGGGCGTTCGACGACGTGCTGCGGCCGATGGCGCTGGCGGTGTTCGCGCTGATGGACCGGAACGGCGACGGGGTGATCTCGGCGGCCGAGTTCTGGGACTTCCAGCGGGCGTTCGGCTCCTCCGAGGCGGCGGCGCGGTTCGCCTTCGAGAAGCTGGACACCGACCGGAACGGGGTGCTCTCCGAGGCGGAGGTGCTGTCGGCGTTCCGGGGGTTCTACACCAGCACCGACCCGGACCAGGTGGGCAACCACCTGTTCGGCGACGCCCTGGACTGAGCGCACGTCAGTAGGCGACGGAGGGGCCGCACCCCCGTGGGCGACCCCTCCGTCGCGTACTGCCCGACCGGGTGTCAGTCCGTGGCGATGGCCGCCAGGACGTTCATCCGGCCGGCCCGGAAGGCCGGGAGCAGGGCGGCCAGCAGGCCGACCACGGCCGAGGCGAACAGGATCACCACGATGGTGGTGACCGGGACGGTCAGCAGGCTGATGCCGTTGCCGGAGAGCACCTGCTGGGAGGTGACGCCCCAGGCGAGGCCGAGGCCGGTGCCGAGCAGGGCGCCGAACAGGGCGATCACCACGGACTCCAGCCGGATCATCCGGCGGAGCTGACGGCGGGACAGCCCGATCGCCCGGAGCAGGCCGATCTCCCTGGTGCGCTCGACCACCGAGAGGGCGAGGGTGTTGACCACGCCCAGGACGGCGACCACGATCGCCAGACCGAGCAGGCCGTAGACCATGTAGAGCAGGGTGTTGACCTGGCTCTGGATGATCTCCTTGTAGCCCGCCTTGTCGGTGACCGTCAGCTGCGGGTACTGCTTGAGGGAGTCCTCCAGCGCGGCCAGCGTCTTCGCCGGGTCGGCGCCGTCGGCGAGCTTGGCGAACATCGCCTTGTCGGCCGGCAGATCCGCCGCCGGGACGGCCTTGGCGACCGTGTCGAGGTTGGCGAAGGTCCCGTTGAACATGTCGCTGCCGGCCTTGATGACCAGGCCGACCGTGAGCTCCTGGGTGTGGCCCTGGCCGTAGTCGGCCGTGATCCGGTCGCCGGTCCGCAGACCGTGCTCCTTGGCGAACCCGCTGCCGACCGCCACACCGCCGAGCGCGAAGGCCGCCTCCCCGGAACCCGACTCCGCCGGCATCTTGAAGTCCTCCACGAAGGTCTTCGACGCGGCCGCCAGGTCCTCCTTGGTGCGCTTGCCGTCCGAGGTGACGAGCACCACCGGGAGCGACTTCTGCAGCGTCAGGTGCTTGAGGCCCTGGGTGCCCTGGGCCGCCGTCACCATCGCCGGGGTGAGGTCCGCGTTCGTCCTGGAGGCGACCACGTAGTCGGCGCCCACCGACTGGTCGATCTGGTCGTTGGCCGAGGTGACCATCGAGGAGGTGACCACCGAGGCCCCGGTGACCAGCGCCAGGCCGATCATCAGTGCCGCGGCGGTGGCGCCCGTACGGCGCGGGTTGCGGGTGGCGTTGCGCTGCGCCAGCTTGCCGGACGGGCCGAACAGCGCGGGCAGCACCGCGCCCAGCACGCCGACCATCCAGGTGGAGAGCAGCGGACCGATCACCACCAGGCCGACCAGGGTCAGGAAGACGCCGCCACCGAGGAGTTGGCCACCGGTACCGGCCGAGCTCGCACCGGCCGCCGCGAACAGCAGTGCCGTGCCGCCGCCCGCGAGCACCAGCCCGATCGCGGCCCGGATCCGGTTGGCCTTGGCCTCGCTGGGCGTGCCGTGGTCCCGCAGGGCGGCCATCGGCGAGATCCGCGACGCCCGGCGGGCCGGGATCCAGGCGGCCAGCACGGTGATCACCACGCCCACCGCGTAGGAGGCGATCGGCACACTCGCGCCGATCTGCAGGTCGGCGGAGGACAGGTTCATCCCGGTCGCCTTCATCAGCTGGATCAGGCCGACGGCCAGGCCGATGCCGGCCAGCAGGCCGAGGGTGGAGCCGAGCACCCCGAGGAACAGCGCCTCGATCAGCACCGAGCGGTTGACCTGGCTGCGGCTGCTGCCGATGGCCCGCATCAGCCCGATCTCCCGGGTGCGCTGCGCGACCAGCATCGAGAAGGTGTTGATGATCAGGAAGCCGCCGACCAGCAGCGAGATCCCGGCGAAACCGAGCATCGCGTACTTCATGTAGTCGAGGAAGGCCATGTCGGCCTTGCCCTCGGCCTTCTGCTCCTCGGCGGTGAGCACCGTGTACCCGTCGCCGAGCGCGGCCAGCGCGGCGGCCTTCAGCGCCTCGTGGCTCTTCGAGCCGTCGCCCGTCACCTCGACCGTGCTGAGCGCGGTCCTGCCGAGCAGGTACGACTGCGCGGTCGGCAGGTCCAGGAAGGCCAGCGCCGCACCGGGGTTGGTGGTCTGGAAGGTGGCGATGCCGGAGATGGTGAAGACCCGGTCGCCGACCGCGGTGATCACCCGCAGCTTGCCGTCGATCCCCAGGCCGGCCTTCTTGGCCGTGTCGGCGTCCAGCACGATCTGGTCGCCACCGGCGGGCGCCCTGCCCGAGGTGATCTTCAGCATGTTCTGGTTGTCGTGCCAGGAGCCGGTGATCGTCGGGGCACCGCTGGTCGGGCCGACCGCCTTGTTGGTGAGCGGGTTGGTCAGCACCGCGTTCTGGACCGAGACCTCACCGCGCGCGGACTTCACCCCCGGCAGGGCGGCGATCTTCTGCTCGGTGTCCACCGGGACGGTCCGGGGCTTGCCCCGGCCCTCGCCGTCCGGCTGGTCGTCGGCCTCGGGGACGGCCTGCCGGACCGAGATGTCCGAGGCGGTGGTGGCGAACAGCTTGTCGAAGGTGGAGGTCGCGGTGTTGGAGAACACCAGGGTGCCGGAGACGAACGCGACCGAGAGGACCACAGCGATGAGCGAGAGCGCCATCCGACCCTTGTGGGCGAAGAAGCTCCGTAGTGACGTCTTGAGCAGCATCGGTTTCTGACCCCGTCTCAGCTGGTGCGCTTGCCGTCGAAGCGACGCATGCGCTCGAGGACGGAGTCGGCGGTCGGGGCGTGCATCTCGTCCACCAGGCGGCCGTCCGCCAGGAAGAGCACGCGGTCGGCGTAGGAGGCGGCGACCGGGTCGTGGGTGACCATCACGATGGTCTGGCCCAGCTCGTCCACCGAGCGGCGGAGGAAGGTGAGCACCTCGGCGCCGGAGCGGGAGTCGAGGTTGCCGGTGGGCTCGTCGCCGAAGATGATCTCGGGGCGGGCGGCCAGCGCCCGGGCCACCGCGACGCGCTGCTGCTGGCCGCCGGAGAGCTGGGTCGGGCGGTGCTTCAGGCGGTCGGCCAGGCCGACGGTGGAGACCACGGTGTCCAGCCAGGCGGCGTCGGGCTTGCGGCCGGCGATGTCCATCGGGAGCGTGATGTTCTCCAGCGCGTTCAGCGTGGGGAGCAGGTTGAAGGACTGGAAGATGAAGCCGATCTTGTCCCGGCGCAGTCTGGTGAGATGACGGTCATTCAGGCCGGTGATCTCGGTGTCACCGATCCAGATCCGGCCCTCCGAGACCGTGTCGAGCCCGGCCAGGCAGTGCATCAGGGTGGACTTGCCCGAGCCCGAGGGGCCCATGATCGCGGTGAACCGGCCGCGGTGGATGTCCACGTCCACCGCGTCGAGGGCGGTGACCCGGGTCTCCCCGGCGCCGTACGCCTTGGTCACCTGCCGCGCGGCCGCGGCCGGGGCCTCGGGGCCGCCGGAAAGCTGCTGGTCCTGCACGGCGCTGGCTGCCGTCGTCACTGGAGTCTCCTCGTTGGTGGTCCACCCGTCGGCCCCAGACTTCCGCAGCGCACCCGTCCGGGGACATGGTGCGGTCTGCCGTCTTGATCCTGGGGCTGCCCCCACCCTCCAGGTGGTGCTGAGTGGAGTGGCGAGGTAAGAACCACGGTAGGAGCGCCGCCCGAACGGATCGTCATCCGCCGGGAGGAAGCCGACCAACGAGCGATGTACGGGCTGCGGGCCCCCTCCCCCTAGGGGTTCCCGCCGCCCGCCTCAGGGATCGGCCGCCGGGTCAGCCGGTCAGCACCGGCTCGCCCTGCCGGACCAGGGCGGTCGCGAAGGCGTCCACCACCGGCGTGAGCAGGGCCTCGGTCTCCCGCTCGATCAGCGTCGAGCCGTCCTCCCGGGTGCCGATGTGGCGGTCCAGCACGAACCAGCCCTGGGTGACGTGCCCGGCCCACATCGAGGTGAGCACCGGCCGCAGCGCGTAGTCCACCGCGAGCACGTGCGCGGTCGAGCCGCCGGTGGCCAGCGGCAGCACCGCCTTCCCGGCGAGCGCGTACTGCGGCAGCACGTCCAGCAGGGCCTTCAGCAGCCCCGAGTACGCGGCCTTGTAGACCGGGGTGCCGATCACCACGCCGTCAGCCTCGGCGAACAGCTCGATGGCGCGGGCCAGTTGGGGGTCGCCCAGGTCGGCGGAGAGCAGCGCGGCCGGAGGGAGGGCGCGCGCCTCCAGCGGGATCACCCGGTGGCCCTGCGCGGTCAGCCGGGCGTCGACGTGGCGGAGCAGGCGGGTGGTGCGGGAGGTGGCGGAGGGCGAGCCGGAAACGGACAGGACGGTGGCCATGAGGCACCCCAGGAAGGTGGAAGCGGGCAGGGCTCGACGCGCGACGCTGCGCGGAGGAAGGGCGGGAGCGGAGGTGGCGAGCGGTCAGCCACTACAGAGGGAGCAGGACACGCGCAACAGGTCGACGTGCCGCCGCCGCGTGAGGATCCGTTGCTGCTCCATGGACGTCATGGGACCACGCTGCGTTCGAACGGGTCAAGGTTCGTTCCGCCCTGTGAACATACGGCCGACCCGTCCGGGACGTGCATCAACTGTGTTACAAGGGCCCTGGTGGCAGCCCCGACTGCGGTGCGCGGCCGCGGTTTCGGGCATCCTTCCCCCCATGAACACGTGGCAGGAGGACCGCCCGGGGGGCGGCAGTGGCGGCGGGGCCTTCGGGTCCTACGGCTCCGAGGGCGGGCCGAACCCGTACCGGGACGAGCCCCCGCTGCCGCCCGGGCTGAACCCGCGCGGCCCGGGCGCCCCGGCGCCGCGCCGTCCGGCCGCACCGCCGCAGGCGGCGCCCGCGGTCCCGGTCGCGCAGCCCGTACCGGTGCAGGCCCGCCCGGGTCTGCCGCCCGAGCTCGACCCGCGCGGTCCGGGTGCCGCGCCGCGCACCCCGGGTGCCCCGATACCGCCAGGACCGGGGCAGCCGCCCACCGCGCCGCGTCCGGCGAACGCGCGCTGGCCGCGCCGCCGGAAGATCAAGTACGGCGTCTACGGCACCTTGGCCGCGCTGATGGTGGCCGCCGTCGGCACCTACTTCTGGGCCGACTCCCAGCTCAACCACGAGAACGTGCTGGTCTCCTACGACGGCAGACCCCCGGCAGGCAAGGGCACCAACTGGCTGATCGTCGGCTCGGACAGCCGGGCCGGGCTGACCGACGCCGACGAGGACGCGCTGCACACCGGCTCCGCCGTGGGCAAGCGCAGCGACTCGATGATGCTGCTGCACATCGGGGACAACGGGAACACCCTGATGAGCATCCCGCGCGACTCCTGGGTGCAGATCCCGGCGCACCCCAACACCAACGGGAGCGGCAAGACCGTCCCGGCCACCACCACGAAGATCAACGCGGCCTTCAACACCGGCGGCGGCAAGCTGCTGGTGCAGACCGTCGAACACAACACCGGCATCCGGATCGACCACTACGCCGAGATCGGCTTCGCCGGCTTCGTCGGGATCGTGGACTCGGTCGGCGGCGTGGAGATGTGCGTCGACAAGGCGATCGCCGACAAGGACTCGGGGCTCAACCTCAAGGCGGGCTGCCAGTCGCTGAGCGGCAAGGAGTCGCTGGCCTTCGTCCGGCAGCGGCACCAGATGGCCGACCAGGACCTGGGCCGGATGCGCAACCAGCAGAAGTTCCTCTCCGCGCTGGCCAACCAGGCCGCCTCGCCGGGCACCCTGCTGAACCCGTTCACCTTCTACCCGATGGTCAGCTCGGGCCTGGGCACCCTGATCGTGGACGACGACGCCGGTCTCGGTGACCTCGGCTCGCTCTTCCTGGCGATGCGCTCGGTCTCCGGCGGCGAGGGCAGGTCGATGACCGTGCCGATCGCCAACCCCGACTTCCGTACGCCCACCGGCGAGTCCGCGGTGAAGTGGGACACCACCAAGGCCAAGCAGGTCTTCGACGCCTTCAGGAGCGACAGCGCGGTGCCCGACGTGAAGTGACCGGCGCCCTGAGCCCGCGTCAGATCTGACGCGCGGTCAGCCCGCCTCACCCGGACGGCCCCCACAGGGCGGCCGTCCGGGCGCCGCTAGCCCACCCTGGAAGCATGAGCAGCACTGGCCGGTCCGGCGGCACCCCGGGGGCGTACGGCTCCGAACCGCCGCTGCCACCCTCGCTGAACCCGCGCGGGGGCCCGGCCGCCGGGCCGCCACGGCGGCGCCGGAACCGTTGGCGCATCGTCCGCTGGACGGTCGCGGTGCTGGTGCTGGCCCTGGTCGGCGGCGCGGTCGGCAGCTACCTCTGGGCCGACCGGAAGATCCGGCACGTGGACGCGATCACCGACTGGTCCGGCCGCCCGGGGAACGGCCCCGGCACCAACTGGCTGCTGGTCGGCTCGGACAGCCGGGCCGGGCTGACCGAGCAGCAGGAGCGGGACCTGCACGTCGGCGGCGAGTCGGGGATCAACACCGACACCATCATGGTGCTGCACGAGGGCGACAACGGCCCGGTGCTGATGAGCATCCCGCGCGACAGCTACCTGCCGATCCCCGGGCACGGCAAGAACAAGATCAACGCGGCCTTCGCCCAGGGCGGCCCGCAGCTGCTGGTGCAGACCGTGGAGCAGAACACCGGCATCCGGATCGACCACTACGTCGAGGTCGGCTTCACCGGCATCGTGGACGTCGTGGACTCGCTCGGCGGCGTCCGGATGTGCCTGGACCGGCCGGTGGTGGACGCGAAGTCGGGTGCGGACCTGCCGGCCGGCTGCCGGGACCTGAACGGCACCCAGGCGCTCGCCCTGGTCCGCACCCGCTACTCGCTGCCCGACTCCGACCTGAGCCGGATCGGCAACCAGCAGGCCTTCCTGCAGGCGCTGGCCGGGGAGGTGCTGAGCACGTCCACCCTGCTCGACCCGTTCGTGCTGTACCCGTTCCTGAGCGCCGCGCTGGGCGCCCTGACGGTGGACCGGGGCAGCTCGCTCTGGACGCTGACCCGGTTCGGGTGGCAGCTGGACAAGGTGTCGGGCTCCGGCGGACGGACCGTCACGGTGCCGATCGCCGACCAGAACCACCAGACCCCGGCGGGGTCCTCGATCCTCTGGGCGCCGACCGCCTCGAAGCAGCTGTTCGAGCAGATCCAGAACGACCGGCCGGTGCCCGCACCGTCCTGAGCTCAGGGGCGGTAGAGCTGGTGGATCGCGCTGATCTTGCCGGCCGGGTCCAGCGTGACGGAGAACTGGTTGCCGTAGCAGCCGTACGGCCGCTGCACCGAGGTCGCGTTGGTGAGGCAGGTCTCCGCCCGGGCCATGAAGTCGTTCAGCGGGAGCAGCTTCTCCTGCAGGTCGGCGAGGAGGTAGGTCTTGACGTCGTTGCTGAACTCGAACACCTTCACCGCCCCGGTCGGGGTGAAGTAGCTCTCCCCCGGGACGTTCGGACCACAGACGAACTTGGTCTCCTTGGCCTTCATCCAGACGTGGGTGGCGTAGCCGACCTCGGCGGCCTCGATCACCCGGCCGATCTGGGCCGCGTTGGCCGTGCAGTCCGCTGCCGGAGCGGCACCCGCCTTGGTCGCGCCTTTCGACGGCGTCGCCGCCGGAGCGGACGGCTTGGTGGTGGGCGTGGCAGCGGGCGCGCCGGTCGGCGTGGCGCCGGCCGTGGCGGTCAGGCCGGGCCCGGTCGCGGGTGCGGCGTCCTTGGGCCCGCAGGCGGTCAGGGCCAGGACCGCGGTGGCGAGGACGGCGGCGGCGACGGACAGGCGGTGAGCGTTCATGGCTGGATTCCCCCGGTACGAAAGGCAAGGTCACCCTCCACACGGGGCGACCGGCCGCCCCGGTTACCACCCTTCCCCGCCTGTGACAGCACCAGGACATTCGCGCGCGGCTGGGACACCCTCGGTGCCGGAGCCGTCACAATGTGCTCCATGTCGCTGGTGACCGCTCTGATCTACCGCCGCCGCAGCCGCCTGTTCGGGCGCCTGGTGCAGGAGGCCCTCGCGCTGTACGGGATGGAGGTGCCCGCCGCCGTCGAGATCGGCCCCGGCCTGCGGGTCTTCCACCGCGGCTTCGGCACCGTGCTGCACCCGTACACCACCCTGGGCGCGGACGTCACGCTTTACAACGGCGTCACCATCGGCCGGGCCGACCCCTGGGTGCCGCAGCAGCGCAGCGCGATGCGCCGGATCGTCCTGGAGGACGGCGTCCTGGTCGGCGCGGGCGCCAAGATCGTCTGCCGGAGCGGCGTCCTCACCGTCGGCGCAGGCACCGTCGTCGGCGCCAACGCCGTGCTCACCGGCTCCACCGGGCCGAACGAGATCTGGGCCGGCGTCCCGGCCCGCCGGATCGGCATGCGCGAGGACCCCGCCGGTCACACCGACGGGGTCCGGTACGGCAGCTGACGCTACGGGAGGTTGCGGGACATCACGATGCGCTGGATCTGGTTGGTGCCTTCGTAGATCTGGGTGATCTTGGCGTCGCGCATCATCCGCTCCAGCGGGTAGTCACGGGTGTAGCCGTAACCGCCCAGCAGCTGCACCGCGTCGACCGTGATCTCCATCGCGGCGTCCGAGGCGAAGCACTTGGCGGCCGCGCCGAAGAACGTCAGGTCCGCGTCCACCCGCTGCGACCTGGCGGCCGCCGCGTACGTCAGCTGACGCGCCGCCTCCAGCTTCATCGCCATGTCCGCGAGCATGAACTGCACACCCTGGAAGTCACCGATCGGCTTCCCGAACTGCTTGCGCTCCCGCACGTACCCCTTGGCGTAGTCCAGCGCGCCCTGCGCGATGCCCACCGCCTGCGCGGCGATGGTGACCCGGGTGTGGTCCAGCGTCCTCATCGCGGTCGCGAACCCCGTGCCCTCCGCCCCGATCATCCGGTCGGCGGGGATCCGCACGTTGTCGAAGTAGACCTCCCGGGTCGGCGAGCCCTTGATGCCGAGCTTCTTCTCCGGCGCACCGAACGAGACGCCCGCGTCGCCCTTCTCCACCACGAACGCCGAGATGCCCTTGGACCGCAGCTCCGGATCGGTCACGGCGAGCACCGTGTAGAACTCCGACACCCCCGCGTTGGTGATCCACCGCTTCACACCGTTGAGCACCCAGAAGTCCCCGTCCCGCACCGCCCGGGTCTTCATCCCCGCCGCGTCCGAACCCGCGTCCGGCTCCGACAGGCAGTACGAGAACATCCCCTCGCCCCGCGCCAGCGCACCCAGGTACTTCGCCTTCAACTCCTGCGAACCCGACAGCTGCACCGGCAGCGAACCCAGCTTGTTCACCGCCGGGATCAGCGACGAGGACGCACACACCCGCGCGATCTCCTCGATCACGATCACGGTCGCCAACGCGTCCGCCCCCGCACCACCGAACTCCTCCGGCACGTGCACCGCATGCAGCTCACTGGCCTGCAACGCGTCCAACGCCTCCTGCGGGAACCGGCCCTGCTCGTCCACCTCCGCCGCAAACGGAGCGATCTTCGCCTCCGCCAACGACCGCACCGCCTCCCGGAGCATCTCGTGCTCCTCGGAAACCCGGAAAAGGTCGAAATCCGCCCCGGAGTTGCCCGCCATGTGCCTCGCCCCTTGAATTCGGACCACGTTAGTTACCGTTAAGTAAGACTAATTCTAGGCTCGCGCCCTGCCTACCCCGGACGTGACCTGCGTGACACGGCTCAGCGGACGTTCTCCCCCAGCGTGTCGCCGGTGCCGGGGTGCTCGGCCAGGTACTCGGTCACCCGGTCGTTGCGGACCGCCTCCCAGAGCTGCTTGGCCACCCGCTGGTCGAGGTAGACCACCGACTGGCCGCCCTCGTCGCCGAAGCCGCCGAACGGCGCGTTCATGAAGCGCACCCCGTCGCCGCGCAGCCCGCGCAGGCTCCAGGCCAGGTCGTACAGGTCGGTGTTGCTCAGCTTGTCGTCCACGCTGACCACCTCGCCGACCGAGCCGAGCAGGCCGGTCAGCTTGCCGGGGTTGCCCAGGGTGCCCGAGCTGAGGGTCTGCTGCATCAGGGCGCGCAGGAAGTTCTGCTGACGCTTCGTCCGGTCCAGGTCGCCGTTGGGCAGCCCGTACCGCTCCCGCACGTAGAGCAGCGCGGTCGTGCCGTCCATGTGCTGGGTGCCGGCCGCCCAGTGCCTGGCCTCGCCCTTGCCCTCGATCTCCTTGGGGATGGTGATGTCCACCCCGCCGACCGCGTCGGTGAGCGACCGGAAGCCGTTCCAGTCCACCACCGCCAGGTGGTCGACCGGGATGCCCGTGAGGTCCTGGATGGTGCGCACCATCAGCGCGGGGCCGCCCAGCGAGTACGCCGCGTTCAGCTTGGCCTTGCCGTGGCCCGGCACGTCCACCCAGGTGTCCCGGGCCAGCGAGATCACCGAGGCGTTCTTCCGGTCCGCCGACAGGTGCAGCAGCATCATGGTGTCGCTGCGGGCCGCCCCCGCCTGCCAGACCGGGGCCTTGGCGGGCGCACCCGCGTCGGTCCTGGCGTCCAGGCCGACCAGCAGGAAGGTCACCCCGGCGTTGGGCACCGGCTTGGGTCGCTCGGACTCGGCGAGGCTCGGCAGCGCCCCCGGGATCCGGGCCACCGAGGAGGCGTAGTGGTCGGCCGTCCAGTACACCGCCCCCGCGCAGCCGCCGGTGATCAGCAGCACCGTCAGCAGCACGGCCGGCAGCAGCCGGCGGCCGCGCCGCCGGGGCCCGGGCGGGGCCTCCGGGGCCTCGGTGCCGTCGGCCTGCGCGGTCTGCTCGGACCGGTCGGCGAAGATGCTCAGTCCGGTGGGGTCCGCCCCGTCCTCGGTGCTCATGCGGGCATTGTCCGGTCGGACGGCACGCACCGGGCCGGAACCGGTACGAGGAGGTGAAGTCGTTACCTCTCGGCGGACGGCTACGCGCTGGGGCCCACGCCGGATAGCATCGGTCACTGCCCGACCCGAGCAGACCGAACCAAAGGGGAAGAGCGTGACCCTCCGCATCACGGTGATCGGCACCGGATACCTCGGCGCGACGCATGCCGCCTGCATGGCGGAGCTCGGTTTCGAGGTGCTCGGCCTGGACATCGACCCGGAGAAGATCGCCACCCTGGCCGCCGGGAAGATCCCGATGTACGAGCCCGGTCTGGCCGAGCTGCTGGTCAAGCACGTGCCCGGGCACCCCGGTTCCTCCGGCCGGCTGCGCTTCACCACCTCCTACGAGGAGGTGGCCGAGTTCGGCGACGTGCACTTCATCTGCACCAACACCCCGCAGAAGAAGGGTGAGTTCGCCGCCGACATGTCCTACGTGGACGCCGCGCTGGACTCGCTCGCCCCGCACCTCACCCGCCCCACCCTGGTGGTCGGCAAGTCCACCGTGCCGGTCGGCAGCGCCAACCGACTGGCCGTCAGGCTGGCCGAGCTGGCCCCGGTCGGCGAGGCCGCCGAGCTGGCCTGGAACCCGGAGTTCCTCCGCGAGGGCTTCGCCGTCGGCGACACCCTGCACCCCGACCGGCTGGTGGTCGGCGTCCGCAGCGAGCGGGCCGAGGCGCTGCTCCGCGAGGTGTACGCGACGCCGGTCGCCGAGGGCGTCCCGTTCGTGGTCACCGACTTCCCCACCGCCGAGTTGGTGAAGGCCGCGGCCAACTCCTTCCTGGCCACCAAGATCTCCTTCATCAACGCGATGGCCGAGGTCTGCGAGAGCGCGGGCGCGGACGTGGTCCAGCTCAGCAAGGCGCTCTCCTTCGACGAGCGGATCGGCGGCAAGTTCCTGAACGCCGGGGTCGGCTTCGGCGGCGGCTGCCTGCCCAAGGACATCCGGGCCTTCATGGCACGCGCCGGGGAGTTGGGCGCCGACCAGGCGCTGACCTTCCTGCGCGAGGTCGACTCGATCAACATGCGCCGCCGCTCCCGGATGGTCGAGCTGGCCCGCGAACAGTGCGGCGGCGGCTTCCTCGGCCGCCGGGTCGCCGTGCTCGGCGCCGCGTTCAAGCCGAACTCGGACGACATCCGGGACTCCCCCGCGCTCAACGTCGCCGCGCAGATCCAGCTCCAGGGCGCCCAGGTCTCGGTCTACGACCCCAAGGCGATGGACAACGCCCGGAAGATGTTCCCCGGCCTCACCTACGCCGGCTCCGCCCTGGAGGCGGCCGAGGGTGCCCACGTCGTCCTGCACCTGACCGAGTGGCAGGAGTTCCGCGAGCTCGACCCGGCCGTCCTCGGCACCGTGGTCGCCGAGCGCCGGATACTGGACGGCCGGAACGTCCTGGACGACGCCAAGTGGCGCGCGGCCGGCTGGCACTACCGCGCGATGGGCCGCCCGACGGTGGAATAGCCGCTGTCCGGCGGGGAGTTGCAGCGGGTATGAGCGACGACGCGGTGGTGCGGAAGATCCTGCTGGACAGCGGCGACACCTGGGCGGTGGTCGGGCTGTCGAACAACACCGCCCGGGCCGCGTACGGGGTGGCCCGGGTGCTGCAGCGGGCGGGCAAGCGGGTCGTGCCGGTGCACCCCAAGGCCGAGACGGTGCTCGGCGAGCCGGGCTACGCCTCCCTCGCCGACATCCCGTTCGACGTCGACGTGGTGGACGTCTTCGTGAACTCCTCGCTGGCGGGGGCGGTCGCCGACGAAGCGGTCGCCAAGGGCGCCAAGGCGGTCTGGTTCCAGCTCGACGTGATCGACCAGGAGGCGTACGCGCGCACGACGGCGGCCGGCCTGGACATGGTCATGAACCGCTGCCCGGCGATCGAGCTGCCGCTCCTTTAGGCAAGCGGTCGAGCTTCCACGGTCAGGGGCTCGGGGAACTGCGACGCCGGCCTCGGGAGCGTTCGACGTGCGTACGGGGTCAGGCACTTTCGCCGTGACACCCGCCGGCCACGAACCGTCGCCGTTGCCCGAACCCCTGGACAGTGCAACGGGAGCACCTGCGAAAGGGCTGACCTAGCGGGCCTTGGTGCGGAGGTGTGCGAGGACCAGCGGGTCTATGTACCCCGGGACGAGGCGGCCTTCGAGGTTCTCGACGCCGGCCCAGCGGTCGAGGGTGGGGTGGCCGGTGGCGGTGAGGAGGGAGGTGACCTCGGTGGCCAGGGCGCCGGTGAGTTCGAGCAGGGTGGCCGGGTCCGGGGTACCGAACAGGATCTCGTGGCCGGCCAGCAGGCGGGCGAGCTCGGTGACCGGGTCGGGGTGGTCGTCCACCCGGAGGTCGTAGGAGACGTCGCTGAGGCCGCCGTAACCGGCGCCCCGGTCGGCGACGTACAGCGCGGCGCTCTGTCGCCCCCGGCTGTCGCCGCCTGCCGCGTCCCCGGCCGCCAGGGTGGCCACCAGCCGCTCCGCGAACGGGAGTTCGGCCCCGCCGAGCCAGGTGTCCTGCATCGCCTCGACCACCTCGGGCCCGGTCAGGATGTTGCCCTGGATCGCGTAGCCGGGGCCTGCCACGCCCCCCGCCCAGTCCAGGCAGTCCACGCCGGTGTAGGTGGCGCCGTCGCCGGAGCAGCCGACCACGCCGAGCTGGCGGTCGGCCCGGCCGGGGTCGGCGGCGGTCAGCCCGGCCACCACGTCGGCGGGGGCGACGCCGGTCCGGAGCAGGGTGAGGCCCTGCGGCCGGTAGGCGAAGTTGGCCATCGCCTGGGTGGCCAGCGCGCCGACCTCCGCCTCGGCGGCCGGGACGACCGCGCCTGCGGCGAGGAACTTGCTGGCCACCGCGACACCGACGGCACTGCCCGAGCGGGCCACTACGGAGAAGGTCACGCCGAGGGACGATAGCCGCTCGTCGCGGCCAGGCCTAGTGCCGTGCCCGGCACGGCACTAGAGAGTCGCGATCGAGGGGCGGCGGCGGCCCTGGAGCTCGCGGGCCACCGCCTCCGCCTCCCGCAGCACCCGGACCGCGTTGTGCCAGGTGAGCTTCGCCAGGTCGGCCTCCGACCAGCCCCGGCCGAGCAGCTCGGCGATCAGGTGCGGGTAGCCGGCCACGTCGTCCAGGCCCGCCGGGGTGAAAGCGGTGCCGTCGAAGTCGCCGCCGATCCCGAGGTGGTCGATCCCGGCCACCTGCCGCATGTGGTCCAGGTGCTCGGCGACCGTGCCGACGGTGGCGACCGGGCGCGGGTGGGCGGCCTCGAAGGCGCGCTGGCAGACCATCGCCTCGGGGGTGGTCTCCAGCGGGTGGAAGCCGTGCGCCTGCATGTTCCGGTCCGCGTCCACCGTCCACTCGATCGCGGCGGGCAGGATGAACTTGGGCACGAAGGTGACCATCGCGACGCCCCCGTTGGCGGGCAGCTGGGCCAGCACGTCGTCCGGGACGTTCCGCGGGTGGTCGCAGACCGCCCGCGCCGAGGAGTGCGAGAAGATCACCGGTGCCTCGGTGACCCGGAGGGCGTCCCGCATGGTGTCGGCGGAGACGTGCGAGAGGTCGACCAGCATGCCGAGCCGGTTCATCTCGCGCACCACCTCCTCGCCGAAGGAGGTCAGACCGTCGTGCTCGGGCTTGTCGGTGGCCGAGTCGGCCCAGGGCACGTTGTCGTTGTGGGTCAGCGTCAGGTACCGCACGCCCAGTTGGTACAGCGCCCGCAGGGTGGCCAGCGAGCTGTTGATCGAGTGCCCGCCCTCGGCGCCCATCAGCGAGGCGATCCGGCCCTCCGCGCGGGCGGTCTCGACGTCCTCGGCGGTGAGCGCGAGCCGGAGGGTGTCCGGGTAGCGCTCGGTCAGCGTCCGGACGAAGTCGATCTGCTCCAGGGTGGCGCTGACCGCCTGGTCGCCCGCGTAGTCGGAACGTACGTACACCGACCAGAACTGCGCGCCGACCCCGCCCGTCCGCAGCCGGCCGAAGTCGGTGTGCAGCCTGGCCCGCTGGTCCGCCGTCAGGTCCACGGCGTCGAGGTCGTACCCCACCTGGGCGCGCATCGCCCACGGCAGGTCGTTGTGACCGTCCACCACGGGTGCGGTACGGAGCAGGGCGTGGGCACGGTCGAGCAGCTCAGGAGTCATGGGAACAGTTCTACCCAACCCGCCGGTGTTAACCGGAACCGCAGGTTGCGCACGCTCGCGGCGGTCGACAGCACCTCGACGGTCAGGCCCGGGTGAGCCCGGCCGATCTCCTCGGCGAGCCGCCGGCCGAAGGTCTGGTACGGCCCGCCCTCGGGGCCGGCCGCCAGCCGCAGCACCCCGCGCGGCGAGGGCGTCGAACACCCCGTCAGCACCGCGGCGGCCCCCAGGGCGAGGGCCGCGCGGCGCGACAGCGGCACGTGCGGTGCTACTTGCCGAAGCCGAAGGAGCCGGAGCCCGCCACCTTGGCGCGGAGCTTCTTGCCCTTCTCGGTGGCCTGGCTGTTCAGCTCGGCCTGGAACTCGGTCATCTTCTCGGTCAGCTCCGGGTCGAAGGCGGCCACCATCCGGACCGCGAGCAGCCCGGCGTTGCGGGCCCCGGCGATCGAGACGGTGGCGACCGGCACCCCGGCGGGCATCTGGACGATCGACATCAGGCTGTCCATGCCGTCCAGGTAGCGCAGCGGGACCGGCACACCGATCACCGGCAGCGGGGTGACCGAGGCGAGCATGCCCGGCAGGTGGGCGGCGCCGCCCGCACCCGCGATGATCGCCTTCAGGCCCCGGGTGTGCGCCTGCTCGCCGTACGCGATCATCTCGCGCGGCATCCGGTGCGCGGACATCACGTCGACCTCGTACGGGATCTCGAACTCGTCCAGCGCCTGGGCGGCGGCCTCCATCACGGGCCAGTCGGAGTCCGAGCCCATCACGATGCCGATAACTGGCTGGGTCATTCGGTGATCGTCCCTCGCAGGTAGGCGGCCGCATGGCGGGCGCGCTCGCGGACGTCCTCGAGGTCGTCCCCGAAGACGTTGACGTGACCGACCTTGCGGCCGGGCTTCACGTCCTTGCCGTACATGTGGATCCGCAGGCCGGGGTCGCGGGCCATGCAGTGCAGGAAGGGCCGGTACATGTCGGGGTAGTCGCCGCCGAGCACGTTGACCATCACGGTCCACCTGGCGCGCGGGCGCGGGTCGCCGAGCGGGAGGTCGAGGACGGCCCGCAGGTGGTTCTCGAACTGCGAGGTGACCGCGCCGTCCTGGGTCCAGTGGCCGGAGTTGTGCGGGCGCATGGCCAGCTCGTTGACCAGGATCCGGCCGTCCCGGGTCTGGAACAGCTCGACCGCGAGGTGGCCGGTGATGCCCAGGTCGCCGGCGATCCGCAGGGCCAACTGCTGGGCCTGGTCGGAGAGCGCGGGGTCGAGGTCGGGGGCGGGGGCGGTGACCTCGGCGCAGACGCCGTTCTCCTGGAGGCTCTCCACCACCGGGTAGGCGACCGCCTGGCCGCTGGGCGAGCGGACCACGTTGGCGGCCAGCTCGCGGAGGAAGTCGACCTTCTCCTCGGCCAGCACCGGCACGCCGGCCAGGAACGGGGCCTGCGCCCCGTCCTCGTCGTCGACGACCCAGACGCCCTTGCCGTCGTAGCCGCCGCGCACCGTCTTGAGCACGACCGGGTAGCCGTCACCCTCCTCGGCGAAGGCGGTCACGTCCGCCGGGTCGGCGACCAGCCGGTGCCGGGGGCAGGGCACGCCGATCGAGACCAGCTTGGCCCGCATCACGCCCTTGTCCTGGGCGTTGACCAGGGCCTCCGGGCCCGGGCGGACGGCGATGCCGTCGGCCTGCAGGGCGCGCAGGTGCTCGGTCGGCACGTGCTCGTGGTCGAAGGTGATCACGTCGCACCCGGCCG
This sequence comes from Kitasatospora sp. NPDC101801, assembly GCF_044766665.1. Lineage (NCBI taxonomy): Bacteria > Bacillati > Actinomycetota > Actinomycetes > Kitasatosporales > Streptomycetaceae > Kitasatospora > Kitasatospora sp. NPDC101801. The sequence continues at coordinate 87,199 of NZ_JBIWML010000017.1, read as the reverse complement.
CGAAGCGGCGCAGGGTGTCGAGGTCCCGATAGTCACCGAGCACCACGTCGGAGACCACCTGGGCGGCGGAGTCCTGGGGGGTGTCGGCGAGGAGCCGGAAGCGGATGCCCAACGGAATGCCCGCCTGGTGCGCCATCCGGGCGAGCTGCCCGCCGCCGATCATGCCCACGACTGGAAAATTTGCATTACCCGCGAAAGTCACGCTGTCCAGGATATCCGGGCCGGTGAGGGGCGGTGCACCGGCGGCCACCGGAAGGGAGCGGCGGACCGGCCGGGAGAAGGGGCCCGACCGGAGCGAGTAGCCTGGATGGCCGGGCCCGAAGCACACTGTCGGATGATGTGCTTGCGCGACAGCCCGTGCGAGCACTGTTTCGTCAGCACACACTGGAGACCCGCGGATGACGAGCATGACCGGCCCGAAGCCCTCGCTGAGGCAGAAGCTCAGCGGCCTCTCCGGTGAGGCACTCAAGTTCGGCCTGGTCGGCCTCAGCGGTGTGGTCGTCAACTTCGCCGTCTTCTGGTTCTGCATGAACAGCCTGGGGCTGGCGACGCTGCGCTCCAACATCGCGGCGACCCTGGTGGCCATCGCCACCAACTACCTCGGCTACCGCTACTGGCTCTACAAGGACCGCGACGCCAGCTCACGCAAGCGGGAGATCACGCTCTTCCTGCTCTTCAGCGGTGCGGGCATGCTGATCGAGACCGGCGTCCTCGGACTGTCGGAGTACGGCTTCGGCTTCGACGGCGACCTGCAGAAGTTCGCCGCCAAGACGCTCGGGCTCGCCATCGGCACGGTCTTCCGGTTCTTCTCGTACCGGACCTGGGTCTTCAAGGCGCTGCCCGAGCTGGCCGAGCCGACTGCGCCGGCGGCGACCGTGCCGGCCGCCGCCCAGCCGCCGGTCACCGAGCAGCCCGAGTACGCCCGCTGAGACCCGTCAGGCCGGCTCGTCAGGCCGGCTCGTCGGCCCGGCTGAGGAAGAGCGCGAAGACCGGCGGTTGCAGCGAGAGCAGCTCCAGCCGCGCCCCGTCCGCCTCGGCCAGGTCCCGGGCCACCGCGAGCCCGATGCCGGTGGAGTTGCGGCCGCTGACGGCCCGTTCGAAGACCCGGTTGCCCAGCTCGGTCGGGACCCCGGGGCCCTCGTCCTGGACCTCGACCACCACCGAGCGGCCGGACGGCCTGGCCCGGACCACGACCGTCCCGGCACCGTGCATCAGCGAGTTCTCGATCAGCGTGGCCAGCACCTGGGCCACCATCCCCGGCGTGCCCAGCACCCGTACCTCGCGCAGGCCCTCGACCCGCAGGGTGCGGCCGGTGCCGCGCATGGTCGGGCTCCACTCGGCCAGCTGCTGTTTGACCACCTCGTCCAGCTCGAACACCACCGCCGTGGGACTGCGCGGGTCGCGCTGGTTGGTGAGCAGCCGCTGCACCACGTCGGTGAGCCGCTCCACCTGCTGGAGGGCGATGGTGGACTCCTCCTTCACGGTGTCCGGCTCGCCCGCCAGGGTGTTGATCTCCTCCAGCCGCATCGAGAGCGCGGTGAGCGGGGTGCGGAGCTGGTGCGAGGCGTCGGCGGAGAGCCGCCGCTCGGCGGAGAGCATCCGGGCGATCCGCTCGGCGCTGGCGTCCAGCACCTCGGCCACCCGGTCCAGCTCCGGGACGCCGTACCGCCGGTCCCGGGGCCGGGGGTCGCCCGAGCCGAGCCGCTCGGCGGTCTCGGCCAGGTCGACCAGCGGCCTGGCCAGCCGCTTGGCCTGCCAGACCGCGAGGGCCACCGCCGCCTGGACCGCGAGCAGCGCGACCACCCCGAGCAGCAGCAGCATGTTGGCGATCTCGTGGTCCACCCCGGTGCGGGACTGGACCACGGTGACCGTCTCGCCGTCGGCGCCGGACTCGGTGACGCTGAGCACCGGCGGCGCGGGCGGGGTGCCGATCGCCAGCACCGGCTGTCCGGGCACCGCGATGGTGACGTAGCCGCCCTCGGGCAGCTGGGCGGTGAACTTCTCGCCGGTGATCGGCTCCTGCGCCGCCAGCCGGCTCTCCACCAGGCCGAGCACCCGGACCGCCTGGGCGTCCACCCGGGCGTCCGCGGCGTTCACGATGGACTGCTTCTCGATCAGGGCGATCGGGACGCAGAACACCACCACCATCACCAGGACCACGCCGAGCAGTGAATTGATCATCCGGCGCTTCACGCGGACTGACCCCTGATCAGTTCTTCTCGAAGCGGAAGCCGACGCCGCGGACGGTGGAGATGTAGCGCGGGTTGGCCGCGTCGTCGCCGAGCTTCTTGCGCAGCCAGGAGATGTGCATGTCCAGCGTCTTGGTCGAGGTCCACCAGGTGGTGTCCCAGACCTGACGCATGATCTCCTCCCGGGTGACCACCCGTCCGGCGTCCCGGACCAGCACCCGGAGCAGCTCGAACTCCTTGGCCGAGAGGGTCAGCTCCTCCTCGCCCAGCCAGGCGCGGTGCGACTCGATGTCGATCTTCACGCCGTGCGCGCCGGTGGTCAGCTGGTCCACGTTGCCGCGCCGGAGCAGCGCCCGGACCCGGGCCAGCAGCTCGGCCAGCCGGAACGGCTTGGTGACGTAGTCGTCCGCCCCGGCGTCCAGGCCGACCACGGTGTCCACCTCGTCGGCCCGGGCGGTGAGCACCAGCACCGGGCAGGTCCGGCCCTCGGCGCGGAGCCTGCGGGCCACCTCCAGGCCGTCCATCTCGGGCAGGCCGAGATCGAGCACGATCAGGTCCACGTCCTCGGTCAGCGCGGCGGCGAGGGCCCCGGGGCCCTCCTCGCGGACGAGCACCTCGTACCCCTCCCGTCGGAGCGCACGGGCCAGCGGTTCGGAGATCGCCGGGTCGTCCTCGGCCAACAGCACACAGGTCATGTGGCAGATGGTAGTCCGAGTGCGACTCGACGTTCAGGGCCTTGGGCCTGCCGGTACGCCCCGGACGGCGTACCGGGGGCGCCGCCGGAGCGCCTGACGGTTTGTCGGCTCATAGCGTGGGCAGACGGGGGCCGGTCGTGGGACAACGTGCGCGGGAGGTACCGGGTGGCCGACGAGGCAGCAGGGCGGGACGGGGCGGAGCCGTACTCCGCGTCCGGGATGCCACCGGAGGACGAGCACGCCTTCTTCGGGCACCCGCGCGGGCTCGCCACCCTGTTCATGACCGAGATGTGGGAGCGGTTCAGCTTCTACGGGATGCGGTCGCTGCTGGTGCTCTTCCTGGCGGTGCCGGTCGACCAGGGCGGGATCGGCCTGGACACCGTGACGGCCGCCTCGGTCTACAGCGTCTACAACTCGCTGATCTACATGCTGGCCATCCCCGGCGGCTGGATCGCCGACCGGGTCTGGGGCGCCCGGCGGGCGGTGCTGATCGGCGGCCTGGTGATCATGGGCGGCCACTTCGCGCTGGCGGTGCCGCTGAGCGCGACGTTCTGGTTCGGCCTGCTGCTGATCTCGGTCGGCACCGGCCTGCTCAAGCCGAACGTCTCGGCCATCGTCGGCCGGCTCTACCACGAGAACGACGGCCGCCGGGACGGCGGCTTCACCATCTTCTACATGGCGATCAACATCGGTTCGTTCTTCGCGCCGCTGGTGATCGGCACGGTCGGCCAGAAGGTCAGCTGGCACCTGGGCTTCTCACTGGCCGGGGTCGGGATGGGCGTCGGGCTGATCCAGTACGTGCTGGGCCGCCGGCACCTCGGCCACGCGGGCGCGCTGCCCGGCCGGCCGGCCGATCCGGTGCAGCGGCGGCGGGTGTTCCGGCTGGCCGCGTGCTGGGCCGGGGCGGCGGTGGTGTTCTTCGCGGTGGACGCGCTGCTCGGCCGGTTCTCGGTGCACCAGGTGGTCAACATCCTGGGGGTGATCGGGATCGGGCTGCCCGCCTGGTACTTCACCAGGCTGCGCCGGGACCGCGGGCTGACCGCGCTGGAGCGCAGCCGGATGTCGGCCTTCATGTGGTTCTTCATCGCGGCCGCGATCTTCTGGATGATCTACGACCAGTCGGGGTCGACGCTCTCCCAGTTCGCCAACGAGTCGACCGACCTGTCGATCCTCGGCTTCCACTTCCCGTCCAGCTGGTTCAACTCGGTGAACCCGCTCTTCATCATCATCCTGGCGCCGGTCTTCGCCTGGCTCTGGCAGTGGCTGGCGACCCGGAGCCGGAACCCCGGCACCCCGGTCAAGTTCGCCCTCGGCCTGCTGCTGATCGGCGCCTCGTTCGGGCTGATGGGCCTGGCCGAGCTGGCCGCCTCGGGCGGCGCGCTGGTCTCGCCGCTCTGGCTGGTCGGGGTCTACTTCGTGCAGACCGTCGCGGAACTGACGCTCTCTCCGGTCGGCCTGTCGCTGACCACCAAGCTGGCGCCGGCGAAGTACATCAGCCAGATGCTCGGGCTGTGGTTCCTGGCCACCGCGACCGGCGACGCCGTCGCAGGCTGGACCACCCAGCTCCAGCGGGTGGTCAGCGCGGACGCCTACTTCTATCTCCAGGGCGCGCTGGCGGCGGTCTGCGGGGTGGCGATCTGGCTGGCCGCCGGGCGGATCAAGCGGCTGATGGGCGCTGTGAACTAGTTCACAGAGCGTGAGCGGCGCAGGGGCCGGTAACCCTGGTGGGATTTTCGGACTGATCATGTCATCACCGGAAGATCGGGCGGCAGAGGTTGCGATTCCAAGGATTTTCTCCTTCCTTGCCATTGATCCAGGCGGTGCAGTGGCGTTTTTCTTTACTCGGACAAGAGGTACGGATATGGCCTTGTCCTCTGATTGGCTCTGAAAACGCGACGTAGAGTGTTCTGGTCCCTGCCCCCGCCGCCACAAGGAACCCCCCACTCATGGCGTCAACAACTCCGGACGTCGGCACCGCGCCGAACCCGACCAGCAGCGGCCAGACCTTCCTCGGACACCCTCGCGGACTCGCCACCCTCTTCATGACGGAGATGTGGGAGCGGTTCAGCTTCTACGGGATGCGCGCCCTGCTGGTGCTCTACATGGCCGCGGGCGTCTCCGAGGGTGGGCTCGGCATGCAGGTCGCCACGGCCGGCGCCGTCTACAGCGTCTACAACGCCATGGTGTACCTGCTCGCCCTGCCGGGCGGCTGGATCGCCGACCGCTTCCTCGGCGCCCGGAAGACGGTCGCGATCGGCGGCGGCGTCATCATGCTCGGTCACTTCGCGCTGGCCCTGCCGCCCCAGGCGACCTTCTTCGCCGGGCTCGGCCTGATCGCGATCGGCTCCGGCCTGCTCAAGGCCAACATCTCCACCATGGTCGGCCACCTCTACGACGGCCCGAACGACCCCCGCCGCGACGGTGGCTTCACCATCTTCTACATGGGCATCAACCTCGGTGCCTTCGTCGCCCCGCTGGTGATCGGCACGGTCGGCGAGAAGGTCGACTGGCACCTGGGCTTCGCGCTGGCCGGGGTCGGCATGGCGATCGGCCTGCTCCAGTACCTGCTCGGCAGCCGCCACCTGAGCGAGCGCAGCAGCGTGGTGAGCGCGCCGATGAGCGCCGACGAGAAGCGGAGCATGCTCCGCAAGGTCGCCCTCTGGCTGGCCGCCGCCGTGGTCTGCTACGCCGCCGTCGCGCTCAGCGGCCGGCTGAGCCTCGGCTGGGTGATCTGGCCGCTCTCGGTGGCCGGCATCGTGATCCCGGTGGTCTACTTCGCCCGGCTGCGCCGGGACAAGGACCTGACCCCGGACGAGAAGTCCAAGATGAGCGGGTACGCCTGGTTCTTCGTGGCGGCCGCCGTGTTCTGGATGATCTACGACCAGTCCGGCTCGACGCTGAACCTGTTCGCCAAGAACAACACCGACCTCTCGGTGCTCGGGTTCAGCTTCCCGAGCAGCTGGTTCCAGTCACTCAACCCGCTCTACATCATGGCGCTGGCACCGGTCTTCGCCTGGCTGTGGATCTGGCTGGACCGGCGCCGGCAGAACCCGTCCACCACGGTGAAGTTCGCCTTCGGCCTGCTGATGATCGGCGGTTCGTTCCTGGTGATGATGCTGGCGATGGCCGCCGCCTCCGGTGGCACCAAGGTCACCCCGCTCTGGCTGGCGCTGGTCTACTTCGTCCAGACCGTCGGCGAGCTGACCCTGTCCCCGGTCGGACTCTCCGTCACCACCAAGCTGGCGCCGGCCAAGTACGCCAGCCAGATGATGGGCATCTGGTTCCTCGCCGTCACGGCGGGCGACTGCACCGCCTCGATCATCCAGCTGCTGGTCGGCGACGCCACCGGCAGCACCTGGTACTTCGCCTCGCAGGGCCTGCTGGCCGTGCTCGCCGGGGTGGCCCTGCTGATGTACCGGAAGAAGGTCGTCAGGCTGATGGGCGACGTGCACTGACACCACGCACGGCGGGCCGGTAATCCTCTGGGAGGGGTACCGGCCCGCTGACGTGTGCTCAGACCTTGCGGACGCCGCCCTGCCAGACGGCGGCGGTCAGCGGGACGCCCGGACGGTAGGCCAGGTGGACGGCCGACGGCGCGTCCAGCAGCAGCAGGTCGGCCCGGGCGCCGGGCGCCACCACGCCGACGTCGGTCCGGCGCAGCGCATGGGCGCCACCGGCGGTGGCGGCGTACACCGCCTCGTCCGGGGTCATGCCCATCTCGCGGACCGCGACCGCGATGCAGAACGCCATCGAACTGGTGAAGCTGGAGCCCGGGTTGCAGTCGGTGGAGAGCGCGACGGTGACGCCCGCGTCCAGCAGCCGACGGGCGTCCGGGTACTTCGCCCGGGTGGAGAACTCCGCGCCGGGGAGCAGCGTGGCCACGGTGTCGCCGCCCGCCAGCGCGTCCACGTCGGCGTCGGTCAGGTGGGTGCAGTGGTCGGCCGAGGCCGCCCCCAGCTCGACCGCGAGCTGCACGCCCGGGCCGTGGTGCAGCTGGTTGGCGTGCACCCGGGGGATCAGCCCGCGCTTGACCCCTGCGGTCAGGACGGCCCGGGCCTGGTCGCCGTCGAAGGCGCCCTGCTCGCAGAACACGTCCACCCAACGGGCGTGCGGGGCACAGGCGTCCAGCATCTCGCCGGTCACCAGGTCGACGTACGCCGCCGGGTCGTCCTTGAACTCCGGGGCCACCACGTGGGCACCGAGGTAGGTGGTCTCGGGGGTGTGCGCGGCGGCGATCCGCAGCGCGCGTGCCTCGTCCTCGGTGGTCAGGCCGTAGCCCGACTTGCACTCGATGGTGGTGGTGCCCTGGCGGAGCGCCTCGCCGATGAAGCGGGTGAGGTTGGCCTCCAGCTCGGCGTCGGTGGCGGCGCGGGTGGCGGCGACCGTGGTCCTGATGCCGCCCGCACTGTAGGACTGGCCGCTCATCCGGGCGTTGAACTCGGCCGTGCGGTCGCCGGCGAAGACCAGGTGGGCGTGCGAGTCGACGAAGCCGGGGATCATCGCCCGGCCCTCGGCGTCGAACCGGTGGTCGGTGTCCGGGGCGGCGGCGGCGTCGCCGACCCAGGCGATCCGGTCACCGTCGATCACCACGGCGGCGGCGGTGCGGGTGCCGAGCGCGGGGTCGTTGGTGACCAGGGAACCGAGGTTGGTGATGAGCGTGCTCACGGAGCGGGCCTTTCTACGGTCAGGGGCTCGGGGAACTGCGAGGAGATCTGGCGTGCGGGTCACAGTGCGGAGTGCCTGACCCGGTCCGTACGTTGAACGCTCCTGAGGTCGGCGCCGCCGTTCCCCGGGCCCTGGTGGTGCATGGCCGAGCCCCGTGCGAAAAGTGTGTGCCCGAGAGGATCAGCCCCGCTCGGGCACACGCGTCGCAGTCTAGGACCGGAGGGCGGCGATTGTCGTGCTCAGGGCGGCTGCGACGTCGGGGACGAGTTGGTGGACGCCGTCCTTGACGATGTGTCGTCCGCCGACCACCAGGTGGCGGACGTCGGCTGCGGAGGCGGCGAAGACCGCCGTCTCGGCTCCGAGGGCCGGCGGGGGGCCGGCGGTGCGGACCGAGTCGAGCGCGAGCACGGTGAAGTCGGCCAGGGCGCCGGCCTCGATCCGGCCCGCGTCGGGCCAGCCGAGGGAGGCGTGGCCGTCCTGGCCGCCCGCGCGGAGCAGGGCGTTCGCCGTCCAGTGGCCCCGGGTCCGGGTGTGCAGGCGTTCGTCCAGCTCCAGTGCCCTGGCCTCCTCGAACGGGTCGATCACCGCATGGCTGTCGCTGCCGAGGGTGATCGGGCAGCCGGCACTGGCCAGCCGCCGGGCCGGGCCGATGCCGTCCGCCAGGTCGCGTTCGGTGGTGGGGCACATGCAGATGTTGGTCGAGGAGTCCGCGAGCAGCCGGATGTCCTCGTCCGTCAGGTGGGTGGCGTGCACGGCGGAGGTGCGCGGGCCGAGCACCCCGTGGTCGGCGAGCAGCCTGGTGGGGGTGACGCCGTGGGCGGCGAGGCAGGCGTCGTTCTCGGCGGTCTGCTCGGAGAGGTGGACGTGCAGGGGGGCGCCCGTCTCGGTGGCCCACTGCGCGACGGTGCCCAACTGCCCGGCCGGGACCGCCCGGACGGAGTGCACGGCGGCGCCGATCCGGGCGTGCTCAGCCGCCCTGAGGGCGCTGACCCGCTCCGCCCAGGCGTCCGAGTCGCCGTCGCTGAACCGGAGTTGAGGCTTGGTCGGCTCCGCGCCGAAGCCGGACGACAGGTAGCAGGTGTCCAGCAGGGTGATCCGGATGCCGGCCCGGGCCGCCGCCTCGATCAGGGCGTGGCCCATCGCGTTCGGGTCGGCGTACCGGCCGCCGCCGGGGGCGTGGTGCAGGTAGTGGAACTCGCCCACGCTGGTGATCCCGGCGAGCGCCATCTCGGCGTAGACGGCGGTGGCCAGCGCCAGGTAGCTGTCCGGGTCCAGCGCACCGGCGAACCGGTACATGGTGTCCCGCCAGGTCCAGAAGGTGCCGGAGCCGACCTGGACGCTGCCCCGGAGCGCCCGGTGGAAGGCGTGCGAGTGGGCGTTCGCCTGGCCGGGCAGCAGCAGCCCGGCCAGCCGGACCGCGCCGGGCGGGCAGGGCCCGCTGTCCGGCGCGACCCGGGTGATCCGGCCGTCCGCGACCGTGATCGACACGTCCCGCTCGACCACCGGGCCGTTGGCGTGCGGCAGCCAGGCGTGCTCGGCCCAGTAGGTGGTCACTGACACGCCAGATCCTCCAGGACGTCGGCGAGCGCGGTCACACCGGCCAGGCAGTCGGCCTGCTCGGCGTACTCGGCCGGGGAGTGCGAGACCCCGCTCGGGTTACGTACGAACAGCATGGCGGTCGGAACGGCCGAGGCCAGGATCCCGGCGTCGTGTCCCGCGCCGGTCGGCAGCACCGGTACGCCGCCGAGGCGCTTGGCCAGCCGGTCGCGGAGCGGTCCGTCGAAGTCGACCACCGGGGTGTACGACTCGCGGGTCAGTTCGACCCGGACGCCGTCCCGCTCGCCGCGCCGGAGCGCGGACTGCCGGATCCGCTCGACCAGTTCGGTCAGCACGGTCTCGTCGGCCGCCCGGGAGTCCAGCCAGCCGCGGATCAGCGAGGCGATCGCGTTGGTGCCGTTGGGCTCCACCGCGACCTTGCCGAAGGTGGCCAGCGCGCCCGCCAGTTCGGCCTGCTGCCGGGCCGACAGGACGGTGTCGGCGAAGGTCAGCATCGGGTCCCGGCGGTCCTCGATCCGGGTGGTCCCGGCGTGGTTGGCCTCGCCGTGGAAGTCGAACCGCCACCGGCCGTGCGGCCAGATCGCGCTGGCCACGCCGATCGGCTGATCCTCCGTCAGGTACCGGCCCTGCTCGACGTGCAGCTCGACGAAGGCACCGATCCGGCCCAGCCGGTCGTGGTCCGCGCCGATCACGGCCGGGTCGTACCCCGCCCGCTCCATCGCGTCGGGCAGCCGGACGCCGTCGGCGTCGCGCAGCTCGTACGCCTGCTCGCGGCCCAGCACGCCGGCCGTCAGCCGGGAGCCGATGCAGGCCACCCCGAACCGGGCGCCCTCCTCGTCACCGAAGTTGACGATCGCCAGCGGGCGGGTGAACTCCGCGCCACGGGAACGGAGTTCGTCCAGGGCGGCGAAGGAGGACACCACGCCGAGCGGGCCGTCGAAGGCGCCGCCGTCCGGCACCGAGTCCAGGTGCGAGCCGGTGACGACCGCGCCGTCACCGGTCGGATCGCCGAGCCAGGCCCACTGGTTGCCGTTCCGGTCCAGTTCGTAGCCCAGGCCCCGGGTGGTGGCCTGCTGCTCGAACCAGGCCCGGCACTCGGCGTCGGCCGAGTTCCAGGCGTGCCGGCGGTAGCCCCCGGAGGCGGCGGAGCGGCCCACGGGGAGCAGCTCCGCCCACATCGCTTCGAAGGTCACAGCTCACCCATGGGGATGCGGACACCACGCTCGTCGGCGACCTCGACCGCCCGGTCGTACCCGGCGTCCACGTGCCGGATGACGCCCATGCCGGGGTCGTTGGTGAGCACCCGGCGGATCTTCTCGCCCGCCAGCGCGGTGCCGTCGGCGACCGTGACCTGGCCGGCGTGGATCGAGCGGCCGATGCCGACGCCGCCGCCGTGGTGGATGGAGACCCAGGAGGCGCCGGAGGCGACGTTGACCATGGCGTTCAGCAGCGGCCAGTCGGCGATCGCGTCGGAGCCGTCCAGCATCGCCTCGGTCTCCCGGTACGGGGAGGCCACCGAGCCGCAGTCCAGGTGGTCGCGGCCGATCACGATCGGGGCGGACAGCTCGCCGGAGGCGACCATGTCGTTGAACCGCTCGCCGGCCTTGTCGCGCTCGCCGTAGCCGAGCCAGCAGATCCGCGCCGGGAGGCCCTGGAAGTGCACCTTCTCCTGGGCCATCTTGATCCAGCGGTGCAGCGACTCGTTCTCCGGGAAGAGGTCGAGCACCGCCTTGTCGGTCTTGTAGATGTCCTGCGGGTCACCGGACAGCGCGGCCCAGCGGAACGGGCCCTTGCCCTCGCAGAACAGCGGCCGGATGTACGCCGGGACGAACCCGGGGAAGTCGAACGCGCGATCGTAGCCCGCGAGTTGGGCCTCGCCACGGATCGAGTTGCCGTAGTCGAAGACCTCGGCGCCACGGTCCTGGAAGCCGACCATCGCCTCGACGTGCCTGGCCATCGACTCGCGCGAGCGCCGGGTGAACTCGGCCGGCTCGGCCGCCGCGTAGGCCGCCATGTCGTCGAAGTCGACGCCGATCGGCAGGTAGGCCAGCGGGTCGTGCGCACTGGTCTGGTCGGTGACGATGTCGATCGGCGCGTCCATCGCGAGCAGCTGCGGGAACAGCTCGGCCGCGTTGCCGAGCAGGCCGATCGAGAGCGGCTGCTTCTTGTCCCGGGCGGCGGTGGCCAGCTCCAGCGCGTGGTCGAGGTTCTTGGCCTCCACGTCCAGGTAGCGGTGCTCGATCCGGCGGGCGATCCGGGACGGGTCGCAGTCGATACAGATCGCCACGCCGCCGTTCATGGTGACGGCCAGCGGCTGGGCGCCGCCCATGCCGCCGAGACCGGCGGTGAGGGTGATGGTGCCCGCCAGGGTGTCGTTGAACTTCTTGGCCGCGACGGCGCCGAAGGTCTCGTACGTGCCCTGCAGGATGCCCTGGGTGCCGATGTAGATCCAGGAGCCGGCCGTCATCTGGCCGTACATGGTGAGCCCGAGGTTCTCCAGCCGGCGGAACTCCTCCCAGTTGGCCCAGTCGCCGACCAGGTTGGAGTTGGCGATCAGCACCCGGGGCGCCCACTCGTGGGTCTGCATCACGCCGACCGGGCGGCCGGACTGGACCAGCATGGTCTCGTCCTGCTTGAGGGTCTGCAGGGTGCGCACCATCGCGTCGTAGCTGCGCCAGTCCCGGGCCGCCTTGCCGGTGCCGCCGTAGACCACCAGCTTGGACGGGTGCTCGGCCACCTCCGGGTCGAGGTTGTTCATGAGCATCCGCAGCGCGGCCTCCTGCTGCCAGCCCTGCGTCGTCAGCTGCGTCCCACGCGCCGCACGCACCTCGCGCGGACCACTGCCCTGCTGCTGCACCATGCTCACGGTCTCCTTGCGGATGGATTCATTCAGAGTCTGTTCGACTGAATATATCCAATCATCCGAACGGCGGCCAGAGGCAGCTCCGGGCTTTCGTCCTGTTCAGGCCGCCGCGTCCCCGCCGTCCCAGCTGATGCCGATGTCGGCGAGCCAGGCGCGGTCCTGCGCGTCCGGGGGTTCCGGGGCGACCGGTCTCGGCGGGCGGGGGATCTCCTGGATCGGGCCCAGGCCGTACTTCTCGGCGGCGGCCGTGGCGGCCGGGTCGGGCTGGATCACGCCGACGTGCACGGCGGTCTCGTCGCCCTCCTCCAGGATGGTGAGGTCGGGGTGGGGCGGTTGGCGGAGAGCGATCCGGCGACCGCAGGTGGGGCAGGACCACTCGTCGGCGCCCGAGGCGAGCCGGCCGACCAGTTTCATCTCGTGGATCACACGCATGGCTGGGCAACCCCCGTCCGGCCCTGGCCACCAGGGCCCACTGAGGGGATGCCCGCCCACGGACAGTCAACAACCAGGCGTGACCGAGCTGTTGTCAGACCAGCCGGTCGGCGCCCGTGTAGACGTTGGCACCCTCGCCGCGCAGGAAGCCCACCAGGGTCAGCCCGAGCTCCTCGGCCAGGTCCACCGCAAGCGAGGACGGCGCCGAGACGGCGGCCAGCACCGGGATGCCCGCCAGGGCCGCCTTCTGGGTCAGCTCGAACGAGGCCCGCCCGCTCACCAGCAGCAGGTGGCCGGTCAACGGCAGCCGCCCCTCCCGGAGCGCCCAGCCCACCACCTTGTCCACCGCGTTGTGCCGCCCGACGTCCTCCCGGGCGCAGAGCAGCTCGCCCTCCGCCGTGAACAGTCCGGCCGCGTGCAGGCCGCCGGTCGAGTCGAACGCCTTCTGCGCGGCCCGGAGCCGGTCCGGTAGCCCGTACAGCACCTGCGGCCGGACCGGCACCCGGTCCGCCGCGAGCGGCCAGCGGACGTGGGTGCGGACCGCCTCCACGGTGTCCCGCCCGCACAGGCCGCAGGCGCTGGTGGTCAGCAGGTTCCGATGGGTGGTCAGCGCGGGCCGGCCGCCGCGCAGGGTGGCGTCCACCACGTTGTAGGTGTTCAGCCCGTCCGCGTCCGTCCCGGCGCAGTACCGCAGCGCGGCCAGCTCGGCCGCCGTGTGCAGCATCCCCTCGCCCACCAGGAAGCCGGCCACCAGGTCGAAGTCGTGTCCGGGGGTGCGCATGGTGACGGTCAGCGGCTCGCCGCCGACCCGGATCTCCAGCGGCTCCTCCCCCGCCAGCACGTCCGCCCGCTCGGCCCGCTCGTCCCCGCGCAGCCGCACCACCCGCCGCCGTACCGTCGCCCGAGCCATCCCGTACCCCTTTCCCGGCCGACCGGCCACCGGCTGCCAGGCTACGACGGCCCCGGGCCGCCCCCGACCACGGCCGGTTCCGGGTGCCGGGCGGGCACGGTCTCCGGGTGCCGCAGCTGGGGCCGCGGGCGCAGCGGCCACCAGAGGGCCCGGCCGAGCAGCGCGGCCAGCGCGGGGACCACCACCAGCGAGAGGACCAGCGCGGAGAGCATGATGCCGAGCGCCATCGCGAAGGCGACCTGTTCGCTGCCCGGGGTGGTGGCGAGGGTGGCGAAGGAGCCGGCCAGCACCAGCCCGGCGGTCGCGACGGCCGGTGCGGTGTGCCGGACCGCGCGGGCCACGGCGGCCCGGGCCGAGCCTGGGCGCCGCATCTCCTCCCGGATCCGGTCGGTGATCAGGATGTTGTAGTCGGTGCCCAGCGCCACCACGAACAGGAACAGCACCAGTGGCAGGGTGAAACTGACGCCGGGTCGGCCCAGGCCGTGCTGGAACACCAGGGTGGCGGCACCCAGGGTGGCGGCGAAGCCGAGCCCGACCGAGAGCATCAGGACCACCGGCGCCAGCAGGCTGCGCAGGAGCAGCAGCAGGATCAGCCCGATCAGCGCCGCCGCGACCGGGAACACGATCGTGAGGTCGTGGTCCACCGCGGTCGAGACGTCCGCGAGGATCGCCGCCGTACCGCCCACGTGGGCCACCGTCCCGGCCGGCGTGTGCCGGGCGACCGTGTCCCGGACCGGTCCTGACGCCAGGTCACGGGCCTGCCGGCTCTGCGGGTCGGCGGTCGGGTAGAGGTCGATCCGGGCGGCCCGGTGGTCCTGGTTCAGTACGGTCGGTGCGACCTGGCCGATCCCGTCGACCCCGGCCAGCGCGCGGGCGAGGCCGTCGAGCCGGGCGGTGTCGAGGGTGCCGCCGTCGGTGGCGGTGAGGTAGACGCTGGTCGGGTCCGACACCCCGGCGGGCAGGGCGCGGGAGATCTCGGCGGCGGTGGCCACCGCGGGCGTCCGCTCCTCGGGGCCGCCCCGGCCGTAGTCCATCCGGATGCCGACCAGCCCGGCGGCCAGCGCGGCGAGCAGGGCGACCGAGAGCGCCAGCACCGCCAGCGGGCGACGGGTGACCAGGTCGCCGAACCGGGCGGCCCGGCCGGCCGGCGGCTCGTGTCGCCAGGTCTTGGAGGGCCAGAACATCTTCCGCCCGGCGGCCGCGAGCAGCGCCGGCATCAGGGTGAGGCTGCCGAGCAGCATCACCAGGACCGCGACCGCGATCGCCGGGCCCAGCGAGCGGAACTGCCCGAAGGTCGCCAGACCCAGCGTGGCGAACGCGGCCACGATGGTCAGCGCCGCCGAGGTGATCGCGGTGCCCACCCGGCCGGAGACCTGGGCAGCGGCCTCACGGGCGGGCTGCCCGGGCCGGGCGCGCAGCTGCTCGCGGAACCGGAACAGCAGGAAGAGCAGGTAGTCGATGCCGATGCCGAGCAGCACCACGTTGATCAGCCCCGGGGTGCTCGGGTCGAGCATCCGCCCGGTCAGCAGCGCGACGCCCGCGACGGCACCCGCCGCCACGCCGCCGATCAGGGCGACCGCGAGCAGCGGCAGGACGGCCGCCAGCACGCTGCGGAACACCAGCACGTTGAGCAGCACGATCAGCACCGTGACCAGGATGCCGCCGACCTTGGCGGCGGTCTCGTGGGCGTCGGTGCTGTCGACCAGGTCGGCCAGGCCGCCGGTGAAACCGGTCCGCAGCCCGGCTTCGGCGAACTGGGTCCGGGCGGCGTCCCGGAAGGTCCGGTAGACGTCCTGCACCCCCTGGTCGGCGGGGTTGCCGGTGAGTTGGACCGAGAGCAGTTCGAAGCTCCGGTCGGGCGCCGTCATCGCCGGGGCGATCCGGGGCGTCTGGGAGCTGTCCGGCAGCAGGAACGCCGGGGTGTCGTCCTCCCGGGGCATCACCACCCGGCGCTCGCCCAGCTTCGCGGCCTCGGCCTCGACCCGCTGCTGGTCGGCGGCTCCGAGCGGCCGGCCGTCGGCCCGGGCCACCAGCACCGTCACGGTGGTGGCGTCGGGGTCCACCCCGAACCGCTCCTCGGCGATCCGCAGCGCGGCGGCCGAGTCGTAGCCCGGCGGCAAGAAGTCACCGGTCTGGTGCTGGGTGACCCGGGCCAGCAGGGTCGGGGCCAGGGCGGTCAGGGCGAGGCCGAGCACCGCCCAGAGGGCGATCACCCGCCATGGGTTCCTGGTCGAGTATCCGGTCAGGGCGCGGATCACGGTGTCCTCCGGCGGACGCACTGGGGAGCGGGTCGGCCGGGTGCTCCCGGCCGGTCTCCAGACCATCAGCCGGAGGGGTGCCCGGGCGTCGGGGCAGCGGATGATCCGGACCGGGGCCCTGGGTCCTCCCCGGGGTCCTGACCAGGACCCTGGTCCTGGTCAGGACCCGGTCCACCGTCGGTACTGCCGCCGCGAACGCTGTGCGAGGCTGTCCGGGAGGGCCGGGAGGCCGGACACAGGGGAGAACAGACATGCCCAGCACCGGGCCGGCGGACAGCCGGGAGCCGCTGCCCACCGGCGGCGACGAGCCACCGTGGTCCCGCAACGACGCGTTGGTGACCGCCGCGGCCTGTGTGCTGAACCTGCTCAGCTACGTGTTCTTCACCGACTTCGGCGGCAGGCAGCCGGTGAGCGTGCCCGGGTTCCTGCTGGTCGCGCTGGGCGCCGTACCGCTGCTGGCCCGGCGCAGCCACCCGGTGGCGGCGCTGGCCGCCGTCCTGGTGCTGGACGCGACGGCCGCGCTGACCCTCCCGCTGCCCAGCCACTTCGGCGCCGTCCTGATCGTCGCCATGTACTCGGTCGCCCGGGCCCGCCCGCTCCCGGTGACGGCGGTCGCGGGCCTCGCGACCGCGGCGGTGACGGTGCTGAGCCAGCGCGGCGGCGGAAGCACGCCCTGGCAGGAGTCCCTGGTGGGCCCGCCGATGTCCGTCCTGATCGTGGTCGGCGCCGCGCTGGTGGTGAACCGCTGGCAGCGCGAGGGAGCGGCCAACCGCAGGCTGCTCGCCGACCGGGCGGTGGCCGAGGAACGTCGGCGGATCGCCAGGGAGTTGCACGACATCGTGGCCCACCACATCACCACCATGCAGCTGATGGCCGGCGGCGCCCGGGCCAATCTGGGCAACCCCGAGGTGGTCCGGGACGCCCTGGTCACCCTGGAGGGTTCGGGACGGCTGGCGCTCCGCGAGATGCGTCAACTTCTGGACGTCCTGCGGGCCGACGACGAACCGGAGACCGCACCGGCGCTGCCCCAGCCCGGCATCGGGGACCTGGATCGGCTGGTCGGCGAGTCCCGGCTGGCCGGGCTGCCGACCGACCTCGGCGTGTACGGGCCGCCGCGACCGCTGCCGCCGACCGTGGGGCTGACGGTGTTCCGGATCGCCCAGGAGGCGCTCACCAACGCCCGCAAGTACGCGGGGCCGGCCCGCGCCTCGGTCCGGCTGACGTACGGTCAGGACCGGGTGCTCGTCGAGGTGCGGGACGACGGCGTGGGCGCGTCGCCGCAGGCGGGCCCGGGCGGCTACGGGCTGATCGGCATGCGCGAGCGGG
This sequence comes from Kitasatospora sp. NPDC101801, assembly GCF_044766665.1. NCBI lineage: Bacteria > Bacillati > Actinomycetota > Actinomycetes > Kitasatosporales > Streptomycetaceae > Kitasatospora > Kitasatospora sp. NPDC101801. Next base: position 70,304 of record NZ_JBIWML010000017.1, on the reverse strand, counting down.
TCGCCCTGCACGGCGGCACCCTGACCGTCGGCCCCCGGCCCGAGGGTGGCTTCGGCGTCCTGGCCGAGCTGCCGCTGGACCAGGACGAGGCGGCCGTCCGATGACGGCCACCGGGCCGATCCGGGTGCTGATCGCGGACGACCAGCCGCTGGTCCGGCGCGGTCTGTCGCTGATCCTCTCCCCCGACCCGGCCTTCGAGGTGGTGGGCGAGGCCGGGGACGGCGCCGAGGCGGTCGAACTGGCCGCCCGGCTGCGCCCCGACGTGGTGGTGATGGACATCCGGATGCCCGTGCTGGACGGGGTCGCCGCCACCGGACGACTCGCCGCCGAGGTGCCGGACTGCCGGGTGCTGGCCCTCAGCACCTTCGACCTGGACGAGTACGTGGTGGGCGCGCTGCGGGCCGGCGCCCACGGCTTCCTGCCCAAGGACAGCTCCCCGGAGGAGCTGGGCGCGGCGATCCGCACCGTGCACGCCGGCGAGGCCGTGGTCGCCCCGCGCCTGCTCACCCGGCTGATCGCCACCTACGTACGGGCCCCGCACGATGCCCGGCCGGTCCCCGCCGGGCCGGCCGATCTCACGCCCCGCGAGGTCGAGGTCTGGCGTCTGATGGCCACCGGCCTCGACAACTCCGGGATCTCCGGGGCCCTGGACCTCAGCGTCTCCACGGTCAAGAACCACATCACCGCCCTGTTCGCCAAGCTCGGGGTGAGGGACCGCGCCCAGGCGGTCATCGCGGCCTACGAGTCGGGCCTGGTCACCGCCCGCGCGGCCGGGGACTAGAACGGCGCGCCGTCCGCCGAGGCGGGCCACCGCGCTCCTACCGGCGCGCGTTCGCCCAGGTGTCCGCACCCTAGTTGTCATATCTTCATTCACCTGGTGTGATGATGTATATGGATATGCACAGTGCTGTGGACCCCGACGCTCCGCTGGTCCTGGTCGGCAAGGCCGACGTCAGTGCGGAGGACGTGATCGCCGTCGCGCGCGGCAACTCCCGGGTCGAGATCGGCCCCGACGCGCTCGCCGAGATGGCGACCGCCCGGGCCAGGATCGACGCGCTGGCCGCCGAGCCGCGCCCGGTGTACGGCATCTCGACCGGCTTCGGGGCGCTCGCCGTCCGGCACATCAGCCCCGAACTGCGGGCCCAGCTGCAGCGCTCACTGGTGCGCTCGCACGCCGCCGGCATGGGCCCGGTGGTGGAGCGCGAGGTGGTCCGCGCGCTGATCTTCCTGCGGATGAAGACGCTGGCCTCCGGCCGCACCGGGGTCCGCCCGCTGGTCGCGCAGACCATGGCCGCCCTGCTGAACGCCGGGATCACCCCGGTGGTCCGGGAGTTCGGCTCGCTCGGCTGCTCCGGCGACCTGGCACCGCTGTCGCACTGCGCGCTCGCGCTGATGGGCGAGGGCACCGCGTTCGGCCCGGACGGGGTCGAGCGGGACGCCGGCGAGCTGCTCGCCGAGGCCGGCATCGAGCCGATCGAGCTGCTGGAGAAGGAGGGCCTGGCCCTCATCAACGGCACCGACGGCATGCTCGGCATGCTGGTGATGGCGCTGGCCGACCTGGCCCGCCTGTTCACCACCGCCGACATCACCGCCGCGATGTCGCTGGAGGCGCTGCTCGGCACCGACAAGGTGCTCGCCCCCGAGCTGCACGGCCCGATCCGCCCGCACCCGGGCCAGGCGCTGTCCGCCGCCAACATGCTCGCCGTGCTCAAGGGCTCCGCCCTGACGGGCCATCACCAGGACGACGCGCCCCGGGTCCAGGACGCGTACTCGATCCGCTGCGCCCCGCAGGTGGCCGGCGCCGGCCGGGACACCCTGGCGCACGCCGCGCTGGTCGCCTCCCGCGAGCTGGCCGCCTCGGTCGACAACCCGGTGGTGCTGCCGGACGGCCGGGTCGAGTCGAACGGCAACTTCCACGGCGCCCCGGTCGCGTACGTGCTGGACTTCCTGGCCATCGCCGCCGCCGACCTGGGCTCGATCTCCGAGCGCCGCACCGACCGGCTGCTGGACAAGGCCCGCTCGCACGGCCTGCCGGCCTTCCTGGCCGACGACCCGGGCGTGGACTCCGGCCTGATGATCGCCCAGTACACCCAGGCCGCCCTGGTCAGCGAGAACAAGCGGCTCGCCGTCCCGGCCTCGGTGGACTCGATCCCGTCCTCCGCGATGCAGGAGGACCACGTCTCGATGGGCTGGTCCGCCGCCCGCAAGCTGCGTCAGTCGGTGGAGAACCTCGGCCGCATCCTGGCCGTCGAACTGACCGCCTCGGCCCGCGCGCTGGAGATCCGGCTCGACAACGGCAGCGGCCCGCTGGCCCCCGCCACCGCCGCCGCGCTGGCCACCGCCCGCGCCGCCGGGGTCGGCGGCGCCGGGCGCGACCGCTTCCTCTCGCCCGACCTGGAGGCCGCCGCCGCGCTGGTCGCCACCGGCGAGCTGGTCACCGCGGTCGAGCAGGTCACCGGCCCGCTGGCGTAGTGCACCTCGGGCCGGGGTGACCGGACGTCAGTTCCAGTCGCCCCGGCCCGGACGGGCGTTGCGCTGCTCGGCGCGGGCACCGACCGCCGCCGCGACGTTGACGCCGACGATGCCCGCCCAGCAGACGATCATCCCGGTCAGGTTGGCCCCGGCAGCGATCCCGGTCAGCGGGATGGCCAGCACCAGGGAGACCACCGGCAGCCGCCCGGCGGAGGACCAGCCGCCCCGGCCGCCGCGCCGCCCGTCGCCCACCCCGTGCTGGGCGAGCCCGTCGGCCACCCGCTGGTCGACCTGCGCGTCGATCCGTGCGTCCAACCGGGTCAGGAAGGAGTCGACGATCTCCGCCTCGTACTCCTTGCCCAGCTCCTTGCGGGTCTGCAGAGCCGCATCGAGGTCCTGCTTCAGATCGTCCTGGCGACTGTTCATACCGGCCATCCTGTCGTTCCGGCCACCACGGGGTCCACTCGGGGTCCACGGTTTCCGGGACGGTTCAGGGGTAAATCAGGGTCACCCTGAGAGCGATCCGCTCATCCCACTGTTCGATACCTCGTTGCCCGCATCGCGGGACTGCTGCACAGTCGTCCCGAGCACCGCCCGACCTGCCCGGAGGAAGCGCTGATGACCGCCACGGACGACACCGGTACGGTCGGCCCCTCCGCCCGGCTGCTCCAGCTCTTCGAGGGCCACCGGCTCACCCCGACCCAGCGCCGGATCGCGCACTCCCTGGTCAAGCACGCCGCCGAGGCCCCGTTCCTGTCCAGCGTCGAGGTGGCCGAACTGGCGGGGGTCAGCCAGCCCTCGGTCACCCGGTTCGCGGTCGCCCTCGGCTTCGACGGCTACCCCGCCCTGCGCAAGCAGCTCCGCGAGCTCGGCGCGGGCGAGCCGACCGCCCCCGAGTCGCACGCGGACGTGGTCCGCAACGAGCACCAGCAGGCCGTGCTCGCCGAGATCGCCCACCTGCGCCACCTCGCCGAGCTGCTCGCCGACCCCGAGCCGATCGTCCGGGCCGCCCGGCTGCTGGCCGCCTCCCGGCCGCTGCCCGTGCTCGGGCTGCGGGCCGCCTCCGCGCAGGCCCGCGGCTTCGCGTACTTCGCCGGCAAGGTGCACCCCGACGTCCGGCTGCTCGACGAGGGCGGCTCGATGCTGGCCGACCGGCTGGAGCAGGCGGTCGCCGCCGGGGCCTCGGCCCTGCTCTGCTTCGCCCTGCCGCGCTATCCCAAGGAGCTGATGGAGGCTCTGACGGTCGCCCGGGACTGCGGGTTGACCGTGCTGACGGTGGCCGACAGCGCCTTCGCCCCGGTGGCCAAGCTCTCCGACCTGCTGCTGCCGGCCGCCGTCGGCACCGGGCTGGTCTTCGACACCGCCTGCGCGCCGATGATGCTCGGGCGGGTGTTGCTGCAGACCATGTGCGACTTCATCCCGGGGGCCGAGGCCCGGCTGGAGTCGATCGAGCAGTCCGCCGCCGCCCGCGGGCTCTTCCTCGAGTAACGCCCGCTGGTGCCGTACCCGGCAAGGGCTGCCCCGTCGCGTCGTGCTCTCGGCGGGCCGTACGAAGGCCACGCGCGGCGGCCCTGCTCGGGCCTTGACCGGTGCGGCGAGAGTGCGTGCCGGACGGCGCGACGGGGTGAACCTTGCCGGGCACGGCGCTAGGCGGCCGCCACCAGGGCCACCGGCAGGGTGTCGTAGGCGGCCACGAAGTTGGAGGCCCGCCGGGCCGGCTCCCCGAGCAGGGTGATGCTGTCGACCCGGGCCAGCAACGCCTCCAGCACCAGCCGCAGTTGACTGCGGGCCAGCGCGGCCCCCAGGCAGAAGTGCCGTCCGCTGGTGAAGGAGAGGTGCGGGTTGACCGCCCGGTCGACCCGGAACTCGTCCGGGTCGGGGAACACCTCCTGGTCGCGGTTGGCCGACGGCAGCCAGAGGCAGACCAGCTCGCCGGGCGCCAGCGAGGTGCCGCCCAGCCGGGTGGGGCGCAGCACCGTCCGGGTCAGGTGCAGCGGGGGTGTGGTCCAGCGCAGCACCTCCTCGATCGCCCGGTCCACGTGCTCGGGGTGGCGGCGCAGCCACTGCCACTGCTCGGGGTGGGCGGCGAACGCGGCCAGGCCGGCGGCGGTGGCGTTCTTGGTGGTCTCGTTGCCGCCGATCGCCAGGTTGAGGCAGTTCAGCAGCACCTCCTCCCGGGTCAGCCGGTCACCGTCCAGCTCGGCGTCCAGCAGGCGGCGGATCAGCCCGTCCTCGGCCAGCTCGGCGTGGTCGAGCAGTCCGGCCAGGTGGATCAGCAGCTGACCGTTGGCGGTCGCGGTGGACCGCCGACGGACCGTCAGGTCGCCGGCCCCCGGGTCGTCGCCGCCGAGCGAGCCGCAGACCGCCCGGCTCGCCCGGTCGGCCAGGACGGCCCACTCCCGCTCGGGCAGGCCGAGCAGCAGCCCGGCCCCGGCGGACGGCACCCGGGCGGCGACCGCACCGACGAAGTCCGTCTCGCCGGCCCGGACCGCCCGCTCCACCCAGTGCTCGACCCGGTCCCGGAGCAGGCCGTCCATGGTGCGGGTGGCCGACCGGGTCAGCCCGCTGCTGACCAGCCGGCGCAGCCGCTGGTGGCGCGGCGGGTCGGTCAGCTCGATCATCCGCCCGGCGGCCGGGTCGGGTTCGCCGAGCGAGGTGTCCAGCGTCATGCCCCACTCGGAGCTGTAGCCGGCGGAGTCCCGGAGCACGGCGTCGATGTCGCGGTAGCGGGTCACCGAGTGGAACGCCGGGGCGCCGTCCCGCTCCTGCCGGGGCAGCCGGCCCGCCCGGCGCTGCTCGGCCCAGAGCCGGTACGGCGGTTCCGGCAGGAAGGCTCGGGGGTCGGAGAGGTCGGACACCGGCTGCGCGTAAGGGAGTTCAGACACCGACGGCCTCCTCGGCGAGCGGGGCCGGCAGGAAGCCGGAGGCGTGGAAGTAGTCCAGGTAGCGGTCCAGCAGCGCGGCGTCGACCGGCGGGCAGACCAGACCGCTGCCCGCCAGGTCCCGTTCGATCCCGGACCGGTCCAGCCGGGGCGAGTACCGGGTGCCGGCGAGCTCCTCGACGGTCATGCCACCCCCGGCGGCCTCGGTGGTGAACAGCGGGGCGAACGGCGCGAACGGGTGGTCCGGACGGTCCGCGAGATGGTCCAACAGGGCGTCCACCCAGGCGTGGTAGCCGATGGTGCGGACCGGGTGCCCGTACGCGCGCAGCCGCTCCACCAGGTCGCCGAGCATCGCCTCGCGCGGGTTGATCAGGTGGTAGGTCTGCCCCACGGCCGGCTGACGGGTCGCCAGGTGGACCACCGCCCCGGCCGCGAAGTCGACCGGCACCAGGTTGAGCGGCAGGTCCAACTCCGGGGCCAGCCGCAGCTCGACGATCACCTTGAAGAACTCGCAGAGCGCGGCGGCGCTGTTCCAGGTGTGCCCGGTGGTGTCCCCGGACAGCTCATACGGGCGGTGCACCACGGCGGGCAGCCCGGCCCGGGCGGCGCCCCGGACCAGCTCCTCGGCCACCCACTTGCTCTCCGTGTAGCCCATCGACAGCAGTTCGACGTGGTCGAGCGGGGTGGTCTCGGTGACCTCCCGGACGCCCGCCGCCCCCATCCCGTGCACCACCGCGACGGTGGAGACGTGGTGCAGCGGGACGGCCCGGGCGGCCGCCAGCCGGATGATCTCCTGGGTGCCGTGCACGTTGGCGGCCCGCAGCTTCTCGTACGGGTAGAGGAAGTTGACCTCCGCCCCGCAGTGGTGGATCACGTCGGCGCCACCGGCCTGGTAGTCCCACTCCAGCTCGCTCAGGCCGAGCCCCGGCTTGGCCAGGTCGCCGAGCACCGGGCGGACCCGGTGGGCGGGCAGCGGCCGGTCGATGCCGTACCGGAGCTGGGCCTCGGCGAGGCGGTGGTGGGCGTGGTCGGTGTCGCGGGCCCGGACCAGGGCGTGCACGTCCGCGTCCGTCCGGTCGAGCAGTTCGCGCAGCAGGTAGGCGCCGAAGAAGCCGGTGGCGCCGGTGAGGAAGACGTGGTGCGGGGTGCGCCAGCCCGGCCGGGGCGCGGCGGTGCCGATCCGGGGCCGGTCCCAGCTCAGGTCGGGCCGCCAGCGGTCGGCCGGGGCGGCCGGCGGCTCGGCGGCGGCGGTGCGGACCAGCTCCGCCACGGCCGCGCCGAAAGCCCCGAGCACCGGTTCGCCGAGCAGCTCGGTGACCAGCTGGTAGTTGTGCAGGTCGCTGATGCCCAGCTCCTGCTGCACCCGGGCCACCAGTTGGACGGCCAGCAGCGAGCTGCCGCCGGCCGCGAAGAAGTCCTCCGCCGGTTCGGCGCTGGCTGCGGGCAGCACCGCGGCCCAGATCCGGGCCACGGTCCCGGCCACCGACTCGGCCCCGGACTCCGGCCGGTCCGGCCCGGCGGCCCGGGCCGGCTCGGGCAGCGCGGCCCGGTCCACCTTGCCGTTCGGGGCCAGCGGCAGCCGGTCCAGCACCGTGACGGTGGCCGGGACCATGAAGGCGGGCAGCCGCTCGGCCAGGTGGGCCCGCAACTCCGTTGCGGTGGGCGCCGATCCGGGCCGGACGGCGACGTAGGCGGCCAGCTGCCGGGTGGTGCCGTCGGCGCGGGCCAGCAGCGCGGCGTCGGTCACGTCGGGGTGGGTGGTCAGCGCCCGGCGGACCTCCTCCGGTTCGATCCGGAAGCCGCGCACCTTGACCTGGTCGTCCCTGCGGCCCCGGAACTCCAGCCCGCCGTCCACCCGGCGGACCACGAAGTCACCCGTGCGGTAGAACAGTTGGGGCACACCGTCGAGCACCAGGGTGCGGAACCGGCGGGCGCTCTCCTCGGGGTTGTTCAGGTAGCCGGTGGCGATGCCGCCGCCACCGAGGTGGAGCTCGCCCTCCTCACCCACCTCGGCCGGGCCGCCGTCCGCGCGCAGGACCCGGCAGACGGTGTCGGCGATCGGGCGGCCGATCGGCACCCCGGTCGCCTCCGCCGGTACCTCGGCGACCAGGTGGGCGGTGGCCACGCAGGCCGCCTCGGTCGGCCCGTAGGCGTTCACCAGGTGCTGCGGACGCCCGAGCCGGAGCACCCGCCGGGCGGCGTCCGCCCGCAGGGCCTCGCCGCCGGTCAGGACGTAGCGCAGCCCGGCGAAGGTCTCCGGCCGCTCCTCGGCGATCCGGTGGAAGATGCTGGTGGTGAGGAACAGCGCGGTGATCCCCCGCTCCCGCACCACCCGGTGCAACTCCGGTGCGGACAGCAGCACTTCGGAGGGCACCGGCACCAGGCAGGCACCGTTCAGCAGGGTCGGCCAGAACTCCAGCACCGAGGCGTCGAAGGAGAGCGTCGCGGCGTGCAGCACCCGGTCCGCCGGCTCGGGGGCGAAGAAGCCGTTGGCCACCGAGAGCCGGGCCACCCCGCGCTGCGGCACCGCCACCGCCTTGGGCCGGCCGGTGGTGCCGGAGGTGAACATCACGTACGCCGCTGCCTCCGGCCCAGGCAGCTCGAACGGTCCGTCACCCGCCGCCTCGCCCGCCGCCAGCACCTCCCGGTAGCGCAGCACCGGCACCGCCGCGCCGGCCAGCCGCCCGGCCTCCGGCAGCCGGACCACCGCCACCGCACCGGCGTCGGCCAGCATGCCGTGCAGCCGCTCGGGCGGCAGCGCGGCGTCCAGCGGCAGGTAGCTCGCCCCGGCGTACGCCACGCCGAGCAGCGCCGCGCAGGCCTCGGGACCACGCTGCCCCAGCACCCCGACCACCGCGCCCCGGCCCACCCCGGCGGCCGCCAGGCCACGGGCGAACCGCTCGGCCAGCACGCCGAGTTCGGCGTACGTGTACCGCAGCTCGGGCCCCTCGACCGCGCACCGCTCCGGCTGTCTGCGCACCTGCACCGCGAACAGCTCGGCCAGTGACCGGCCGTACGGCTCCGTCTCCGCTGCCACCGTCGTCATCGAGTCGCTCCCCTCCGCCACCATGCCCCGGACGCCGGGAGCGTAGGGCGGGGCGGACGGGCCTGACGATCGGTCGGCCACCTGCGGTGCGCGGGGAGAAGCGCAGGTCGGACGGGGTGCCCGGACCAGGGGGCGGAGCCGCACTCTGCCAGGTCGGCCCCCGTACCCGCCGGGGTCGCAGCGCCGCGACCCAGGCGTCAGGTCAGTGCCGGTCCTTGCCGCGCCGCTTCATCGCCAGCACCACCAGGATCACCGCGGCGGCCAGCAGGCCGAGCAGCACCAGGATGATCAGGATGCCGACGACCGACAGGCCCTTCTTCTTCTTGCTCTTGGACTTCGACTTGGCCAGCTCGGTGGTCGCGACCGTCCGGGTCACCGCGGGGGCGGCGACCACCAGCACGGCGTCGCTCGGCTGCGCCCCCTGAACGGCCGTCAGGGTCAGGCTGTTCCGCGGCTGCACGCTCGCGTCGCCGGCACTGGCGGTGGTGGCGGTCAGCCCGCCGAAGGCGAGCGTCAGCGTGAGCAGTGTGGCAGCCATTCGTGTCCGCATGTTCCCCGTACCTCGTTCCCGCCCAGGCCCCTCCGGCCGGCGTCGCCGCCCACTGTGGCAGAGCGCGGGCCGCCGCGACAGCCTTGTACCTGAGCTGTGACGACCGCGGCCGGACCGCTCACGGCGGCGGCGAGGCGGGCCCGGCCAGCGCCACCGCCACCAGCGAGCGGAGGGCAGGGGCGATCTGCCCGAACGGCAGGGTGGCTTCGTCCGCGAAGAGCTCCAGCAGCCAGCCGCCCGCCGCGTTGCCACCACCCGCCGCGACCATCGCCTTGTAGCCGCTGACCATCATCATCGCCTCCTCGGCCGGGTCGTTCCCGGCCGCCCCGGCGCGCAGCGCGAACGCCCCGCCGCGCACCGTCCGGCGGGTCAGCGGGTAGTGACCGAGGTCGAAGACCGCGTCGGGCGCCTCGATCTGGGCCCGCTGGGTCTCCGCACCCGTGCTGGTCGGACCGCTGGTCATCCGGTAGACCGCGTGCCTGGAGGTGCGCATGAACTGCGAGCCGGGCGGCACGTACGAGATCCACCAGCCGACCGCGTCCAGCAGCCGGGCCGCGGTCTCGGCGACCACGGCGAGCCGGCTGATGGTGTCGGCGGGGTGGCTGGCCCGGCCGGCCCCGCTCCGGTCCAGGGCGCCGAGCACCACGGTGAGCAACTGGCCCGGGTCCGCGCTGTGCGCGGCGCCGCGGAACCGGCGGCGGTCGGCGGCGCCGATCCGGCCGGGGCGCGGGCGGCCGTCGGCACGGTGGTGCGGGTCGGCCGCGTCGGCGAGCAGCACCGTGGGGTCGGGCGAGAAGCCAGGACCGTGGCTGCGCCCGGCCACCACCGGGTGCGCGGACCGGGCACCCTTGGCCCGGTACTGCGCGGCGTCGGCGAGCCGGAACAGCCGGTCGGGGGTGGTCACCGGGCCGATCGAGTCACCGGTGGAGGCGACCCCGCAGGCGACGCCCTCGCCGTCGGCCAGCTGGAGCGCGCGGGCGCACAGCTCCTCGGCCACCGCGACCACCTCGTCGGCCTTCTGGCCCTCCGCGAGCAGGCAGAACTCGTCGCCGCCGAGCCGGGCGGCGAGCGACCCGGGGAGCCGGGCGGCGGCCAGCGAGAGCTGGTGGGCGAATCGTTCCAGCAGCCGGTCGCCGACCTCGTGCCCGAGCCGGTCGTTCACCCGCTTGAGGCCGTTGACGTCGCAGACCACCAGCGAGACCACGGTGCCGTCCCGGTTGTGCGCCTGCAGGGCGCCCTCCAGCCGGGCGTCCACCGCACGGCGGTTGGCCAGGCCGGTGAGCGGGTCGGTGAAGGCCAGCCGGCGCAGGTCGGCCAGGCGTTCGGTGGCGGCCAGACCGGCCGAGATTTGGGCGGCCAGCAGGGTGGCGTACTCGGCGTCGGAGTCGCTGAAGACGGCGAGCCCGAGCGTGCGGGCCAGGTAGAGCTCGCCCCAGGCCTGGCCGTGCAGCACGATCGGCGCGACCAGGCAGCACTCCCGGCCGCGCCGGCGCAGACCGGCGGCGCGCTGCTGGCAGAACGCGCCCGCACCGGGATGCGCGTGCGGGACGTGCGACTCGGTGCTCTCGGCGGTCTGCACCCAGGCGCGCGGCAAGCGCCCGGTGGTCCAGTGCTCCTCCAGGTAGGTGACGATCTCCGGGAAGTCGGCCACCGGGTAGGACTCGTCCTCGGGGAGTTCCTCCTCCCCCGCCGCCAGGTCGCCGTGGTTGACCAGCACCCGCAGCCGGCCGGACTCGCGGTCCCAGACCGAGACCGCCGCCATCGTCGCGCCGAGCGCGGTGGTGGCCCGGACGGCGGCCGCCCGGACCGCCTCCAGCGGGGTCAGCGCGCCCGCCATGTCCTGGGCCAGCTCGACCACCGCGCGCAACCGCCGGTCCGTCGACGGTGCCTGTACGCACTCCGCCATGGTCGCCTCGCTCACCGGCTCGCCTCGTCCCTGGTGCAGGTTGATCTGCCCGCTCTACCCCAAGGTTATGACGCATTGTTGAGAGTTTGTCTGTTTTGTCGGGGAGCTTTCGGGGTGGACCCGGGGGAATCCGGTGCCCGGGCGCCCCGCATTACGGCAGGTGGGTGCGCCCGATCCGGGTGAGCAGCCACGGTTCGACCAGCCCCAGGCCGCGGACCGGGCGGCGCCACATCGGCTGCAGGTGGAAGCGGTGCGGCCCGGCCTTCTCGGTGCCGTCCGGCTCCCCGGAGGGCTCGGCGGCGCCGCTGCCCTCCAGCGCGGCCGCGAACTCGCCGTCCAGCAGCACGGCGTCCTTGGGCGCGATCGAGGTCAGCCGGCTGGCCAGGTTGACCGTGGTGCCGAAGACGTCGCCCATCCGGGAGGTCACGGTGCCGAACGCCATGCCGACCCGCAGCGCCGGGATGTTCTCCTCGTCGGCCAGCGCCTCGACCAGGCTCAGCGCGATCTCGGCGGCGGTGGCCGGGTCCTCCGAGACGTACAGGATCTCGTCGCCGAGGGTCTTCACCACCCGGCCGCCGTGACCGGCGATCAGGTCGGAGCAGGTGTTCTCGAAGCTCTCCACCAGCTCGCCGAGCTCCTCCTCCTCCAGCCGCCGGGACAGCCGGGTGAAGCCGACCAGATCCGCGAAGCCGACCGCGAGCCGACCGCTGGTGATCTCGGTGTCCTCGGCGGCCTGCACCACCCGACCGGTGACGGCGGCGAGTTGACGCCGCCAGACGTACACCAGGAACTGCTCCAGCTCCGGCAGCAGCAGCTCGACCAGCGGGTAGGCCACCTCGGCCCTGGTCAGCCCGGGCTCGACGGCCTGGGTCAGGTTGTCCAGGAAGGTGTCCATCTGCCAGCCCGCCAGCCGGGCCGTGGTCTGGCCGGTGGAGCGGGCCACCTGGATCGCCATCGACTCGCTGAGCAGGCCGGACTCGACCAGACCGGCCAGTCGGCGGAGCGCGATCACGTCGCCGTCGGTGAGCGCGCGGGACTGGCCGATGTCGGGGAATCCCATCGCCCGCCAGAACCGGGTGGCCAGCTCCATCGGCACGTCGGCGGCCCGGGCGGCCTGGTACGGCGTGTATCTGCGCGGTGCGTCGAGGATCAGGCGCTCCAGGTCCAGCGCGACCGTCCGGCCGTCGTGGTCCGGCTCCTCGTCACCGCCGCCTGCGCGTTCCACCGGTCCGTCCCCGTGCGGTTGCCGCACTTGCCTCATGTCCTGCCTGTCCGGGGGCGACCGACCACCACGCGGGTAGTGGTGCGCCTCACACCGCTGCCAGGTGGAATCGTCGCACGGAATCCCCCGATCCGGGGCATCCGCCGGAGAGCCGACCACGGGCCGGACGCTCCCCCGTCCACGAGCCGGACGGTTTCAGAGCGCCTGCGGCCGTACGTGCACGACGTCCCCGGCGGCCACCGGCCTGCGGCTGCCGTCGGCCGTCCTGACCACCAGCCGGCCGTCCCCGTCGATCGCCACTGCCTCGCCCAACAGCTCCCGGTCGCCCGGGAGTTGGACCTTCACCTGGCGGCCCAGGGTGGTGCACCGGGCGGCGTACGCGGGCAGCAGCCCGCTCGCCTGCGGGTCACCCGCGGCGGCCACCCACTCGCCGTACAGCTCGGCGAACTCGCGCAGCAGCGACCGCAGCAGGGTCTCCCGGTCGGTCACCTCGGCCCCGGCCAGCGCCAGCGAGGTCGCGGTCGGCACCGGGAGCTCGTCCTCCCGCAGCGAGACGTTGACACCGAGTCCGACCACCACCGCGCCGTCGCTCAGCTCGGTCAGGATGCCGCCGAGCTTCCGCTCGGCCCCGCCCACGGTGACCTGGAGGTCGTTCGGCCACTTCAGACCGGTGTCCACCCCGGCCACCCGGCTCAGGGTGGCCGCGGCCGCCACGCCGACCAGGATCGGCAGCCAGCCGTACCGCTCGATCGGGATGTCCTTCGGCCGCAGCAGCAGGGAGAGGAAGAGCCCGGAGCGCGCGGGCGCCGACCACTGCCGCTCCAGCCGGCCCCGGCCGGCCGTCTGCTCCTCGGCCACCAGCACCGCGCCCTCGGCGGCGCCCGACCGGGCCCGGGCCGCCAGGTCGGTGTTGGTCGAACCGGTCTCGGCCAGCACCTCCAACGAGGTCCACAGCCCGCCCGGGGTCACCAGGTCCCGCTGCAACGCGGCCTGGTCGAGCGGCGGCCGCTCCAGGTCGGTCCAGGGGGACGGCCCGTCGTGGCCGAAGCCACGCAGACCACTGCGGCGGGGGCGGGGGTTCTCGGCGCTCTCGGTCACCGGGCCAGCGTACCGACCGGCCACCGGCTCAACCGGCTTCGCGCGGCCCGAGGATGCCGCGTTCCGCCTCGGTGATCGGCAGGTCGTTGATGCTCGCCTCCCGACGGCTCATCAGCCCGTCCTCGGCGAACTCCCACTGCTCGTTGCCGTGGCTGCGCCACCACTGGCCGGCTCCGTCGCGCCACTCGTAGGTGAACCGCACCGAGATCCGGTTGCCGGTGTACGCCCACAGCTCCTTGCGCAGCGCGTACTCCTGTTCCTTCGCCCACTTCCGGGTGAGGAACGCGACGATCTCCGCCCGTCCGGTGAGGAACTCGTCGCGGTTGCGCCAGACCGAGTCGGGTGTGTAGGCCAGTGCCACCCGCTCCGGGTCACGGGAGTTCCAGGCGTCCTCGGCCGCCCTGACCTTGGCGGCGGCACTCTCGGCGGTGAACGGCGGCAGCGGGGGCCGGGCAGCGGACATGACGGATCCTCACGGGTCGCGGCGGAAGACCGAACGACTCCACCCTAACCCTTACTCGTCATCATAGAGGTTATAGCCCCGGATCGGGCCCGGCCCCGGCCCACCCGGCCGTGAGCCGCACCATGCTGCCGCAGGAACACGCCCGAGTGCACTGTGTCGCTGGCCATAACCGGAACGCCCGCTGGCTGGCTACGCTACCCAGCGGTAGTTCGCAGCGCCGCACCTGCCCTCACGCAGTCATGCACCCGGGAGCGGCCGATGGATCAGGGAGAGCCGACCGGATGACCGAGGCGTCGCACGACCCGCACACCACCGCCGGCAAACTCGCCGACCTGCGCCGCAGGATCGACGAGGCCGTGCACTCCGGCTCCGCCGCAGCCGTCGAGAAGCAGCACGCCAAGGGCAAGCTGACGGCCCGTGAGCGGGTCCAGGAGCTGCTGGACGAGGACTCCTTCGTGGAGTTCGACGAGTTCGCCCGGCACCGCTCGGTCAACTTCGGCCAGGAGCGGAACCGGCCGTACGGCGACGGCGTGGTGACCGGCTACGGCACCGTGGACGGCCGTCAGGTCGCGGTCTTCGCCCAGGACTTCACCGTCTTCGGCGGCTCGCTCGGCGAGGTGTTCGGCGAGAAGATCGTCAAGGTGATGGACTTCGCGCTGAAGACCGGCTGCCCGGTGATCGGCATCAACGACTCCGGCGGCGCCCGGATCCAGGAGGGCGTGGTCTCGCTCGGCCTGTACGGCGAGATCTTCCGCCGCAACGTGCACGCCTCGGGCGTCATCCCGCAGATCTCGCTGATCATGGGCCCGTGCGCGGGCGGCGCCGTCTACTCCCCCGCGATCACCGACTTCGTGGTGATGGCCGACCAGACCTCGCACATGTTCATCACCGGCCCCGACGTGATCAAGACCGTCACCGGCGAGGACGTCGGCATGGAGGAGCTGGGCGGCGCCCGCACCCACAACGCCAAGTCCGGCAACGCGCACTACCTCGCGGCGGACGAGAAGGAGGCGGTCGAGTACGTCAAGAGCCTGCTCTCCTACCTGCCCTCCAACAACCTCTCCGAGCCGCCGGCCTTCCCCGAGGAGGCCGACCTCTCGGTCACCGACGAGGACCTCGAACTCGACGCCCTGGTGCCCGACTCGGCGAACCAGCCGTACGACATGCACAAGGTGATCGAGCACGTCCTCGACGACGGCGAGTTCCTGGAGACCCAGCCGCTGTACGCGGGCAACATCCTCACCGGCTTCGGCCGGGTCGAGGGCCACCCGGTCGGCGTGGTCGGCAACCAGCCGATGGACCTGGCCGGCTGCCTGGACATCAACGCCAGCGAGAAGGCCGCCCGGTTCATCCGCACCTGCGACGCCTTCAACATCCCGGTGCTGACCTTCGTGGACGTCCCCGGCTTCCTGCCCGGCACCGAGCAGGAGTGGAACGGCATCATCCGGCGCGGCGCCAAGCTGATCTACGCGTACGCCGAGGCGACCGTCCCGATGATCACCGTGATCACCCGGAAGGCCTTCGGCGGCGCGTACGACGTGATGGGTTCCAAGCACCTCGGCGCCGACCTCAACCTGGCCTGGCCGACCGCGCAGATCGCGGTGATGGGCGCCCAGGGCGCCGCGAACATCGTCTACCGCCGCGAGCTGGCCGAGGCCGCCAAGGCGGGCGAGGACGTCGACGCCCGCCGCGCCGAACTGGTCGCCGAGTACGAGGACACCCTGCTCAACCCCTACCTGGCCGCCGAGCGCGGCTACGTGGACGCGGTGATCGCGCCGAGCGAGACCCGTCGGCACATCGTCCGGGGCCTGCGGGCGCTGCGCGGCAAGCGCGAGGTCCTGCCGCCGAAGAAGCACGGCAACATTCCGCTCTAGGCGTTCACGGGGAGATGATTGAGCTATGACTCCGATTCAGGTGCTGCACGGGCAGCCGACCCCCGAGGAGCTGGCCACCGTCCTGGCGGTGGTCTCAGCCCGGGCCGCCGCCACGCAAGCCGCCGCAACGGCGGCCCGCCGCGCCGGTGGTGGCCCGGCCTCCGCGTGGAACGACCGGGCCCGGCGGATGCGGCACACGCCTAAGCCCGGCCTGAACGTCTGGCGCACCTCCGGGTGGGCCGGCTGAGGTTGAGTATCCGTACTCAAGCGTTCCGGGTGGTCCCCGGCGCACCCTGAGAGGGTGCTCTGGTCAGACCCCCGGGACGAAACATCGGCCGAGGCCCGTCGCGCCCAGCGAATGCTGCGACGGGCCGGGCTGATGCTCGCGCTCCTCGCCCTGCTGATGGGCGTCCTGCTCCTGCTGTGAGCGGTGCCGTTTGCCACGAGGTGCACCACCAGGGGCTCGGGGCTCCGCTGATGTGCGGCTCCGCCGACTTTTCGGCAGGCGCTTCGGAAGAGTCAGGGGCTCGGGGAACTGCGACGCCGGCCTCGGAAAAGGTCACGCATGCGTAGGTGGTCAGGCACTTTCGCAGTGACCCGCACGCCAGATCTCCTCGCAGTTCCCCGAGCCCCTGGGTAGTCGACCGCTGAGCGCCTACCTACAGCGCAGCCCCCGAGCCCCTGGGTAGTCGACCGCTGAGCGCCTGCCCGGAGTGCGGCCGTCTATGGTTTGCACATGAGCAACCGCGTACTCGTCCTCGCCTCCGCCTCCCCCGCCCGGCTGGGGCTGCTGCGGCAGGCGGGCCTCGACCCGCAGGTGATCGTGAGCGGGGTGGACGAGGACGCCCTGAGCGCGCCCACCCCCGCCGAGCTCGCGCTGGTGCTGGCCGAGGCCAAGGCCCGGGCGGTGGCGGGCGGGTTGACCGGCGGTCAGCTGGTGGTCGGCTGCGACTCGGTGCTGGAGCTGGACGGGCGGGCGCTCGGCAAGCCCACCGACCCGGCCGACGCGCTGGCCCGCTGGCAGGCGATGCGCGGTCGCGAGGGCATCCTGCAGACCGGCCACTGCGTGATCGACACCGCGACCGGCAAGGAGTCCTCGGCGACCGCCTCGACCACCGTCAGGTTCGGCACCCCGGACGACGCCGAACTGGCCGCCTACATCGCCACCGGCGAACCGCTGCACGTGGCCGGGGCGTTCACCCTGGACGGCCGCTCGGCGCCGTTCGTCGACGGCATCGACGGTGACCCGGGCAACGTGATCGGCCTGTCGCTGCCGCTGCTGCGACGGCTGCTGGCCGACCTCGACGTCCGGATCACCGACCTCTGGAGCTGAGCCCCCGCCGGGCCTAGCTGCTCGGTGCGTTCTTCGCCAGGAAGGCGAGCAGGTCGGCCTTGGCGGTGCCCTGCGGGAGCAGCCGGGCGCCGTGGCTGCTGCCCTGGTAGATCTTCAGCTCCTTGACCGGGGCGGTGGCCGCCTTCGCCAGCTCGGCGGCGTTCTCGGCGAACGGCTGGTCGTTCTCCTGGGCGGCGACGAACAGTGGTGCCTTGATCCTGGCGATCGCCTCCACCCCGTTCCAACTGCCGAAGTAGGTGGGCGCGCTGAGGGTGACCACGGCCGCCACCGGGAGCGTGCCGGGGACCGCGGCGGCGGCCAGCGAGCCGGTGCCGCCCTTGGAGGCGCCCACCAGGACCACCCGCTCCACGCCCTTGGCCTTGAGGTACTTCGCGGCCGCCTCGATGTCCAGCGGCAGGTCACCGGCCGAGGTGTAGGCCAGGGTCGCGTACCCGGCCTTGGTGAAGTCCTCGACGAACGGGATCCAGTCGCAGAGGGTGTCGCCGTTCTCGTGCGAGAACACCACCGCGACCTTGGCCCGGCCGGCGTCCGAGTCCTGGTAGTAGGCGTCCCGCTTCGCCACGCTGTCGAGCCCGAACGAGCCCTTGTCGGCCCGGTCCTGCGGCAGGCAGCCGTAGTCGGCGGCCTTCGGGGCGGACGACGGCGCGGCCACGCCCTGGCCGTCGCTGCCGCAGCCCGCGAGCAGCAGGGTGGCGGCCAGCGCGCCGACTGCGGGCACGACCGTACGGATCTTCATCTCTTCGACTCCCCCGTCGAGTTGACGACGGGCGCCGGGCGGCGACCGTCGCCCGAAACGCTAGGGATCAAGGGGAATCGTCGTCAATGGTCCAGACCATCACGGTTGGACACCGGCCGAACCGGAGCCTCCGCCTCCGTTCCCGTCGTGCTGATCCGGACAGATCCTGGCCCGTACATCTGTTACCCGGAGCCACCCTCACCGGATCGGCCCGGCCGCTAGGCTGGCGCGGTCGTCGGATCGGGAAGGGACCAGGGAGGGACAGCGCGATGATCGACAGCCTGCTCAACCTGGTGCTCGGCCTGCTGGCCAGCGCGATCAGCGCCGGCCTCGGCTGGCTCGCCCACACCGTGCGGCGCCGCCGACGCCTCGGCCGGGTCCGGGAGTTCTTCGGCCTGCCTGGCGGCACCGAATGCCTGCTGGTGGTCAACCGGCACACCGCGGCGACGAGTTCGAAGAGCGTCTCGCGCAACGACGTGTACGCGCTGATGGAGTTGGCCGCGCTGGTCAGGGAGTGCGGCGCGCAGGCCGACCTCGTCGCGCACGACCAGGTCCGCCAGGGGCTGGGCGGGAAGGCCGAGTTCTGCCTCGGCGGCCCGGAGAGCAACGACCGGACCGCCGCCCACCTGGCCAACTGGCTGCCCGGGGTGAGCTTCACCGCCGAGCCGGGGCCGCAGTGGGCGAGCACCATAGCGGTGGGCGACGAGACCTTCCGGTTCGGCTCCGCCGACGGGACGCCGCGGGCGTACGTCCTGCTGGCCCGGGTGCACGCCGGCCCCGGCAGCCGCCCGGTCTTCCTGATAGCCGGCCAGACCGCGACCTCCAACCACGCGGCGGTCCGCTACCTGACCTCCCGTCACCGGCAGTTGGCCCACCGGCACGGCCGGGACGGCGGGTTCGCCCTGGTGCTCCGGGTGGTCAACCCGGACGCGTACGGGCCCGACGTGGTCGAACTCGCCTCGGACGTCACCGTCAAAGCCTTCGCGACGGTCGGCTGAGGTGGGCGGATGAACCGGACGGTGCAGGTGATGTGGTGAAGGCCACGGCGCGCCCGGAGCGTCCCAGCTCGGCTTCGGGCGCGCTATAGGCCGACCGCGTAACGTCCCCATCAGCGGCGCATGCCGCTCCGTATCCGGGTGATCACGAAATCGCGTCACGCTCCGTGTGGGCAAGCTCACCACCTGGGGCTACTCGCCGGTACACCCTCGCAATCCATAAACTCAACGTGGTTCAAGAAGGGAGCCAAACGTGCGCAAGGTGCTCATCGCCAACCGTGGCGAAATCGCCGTCCGAGTCGCCCGGGCCTGCTCGGATGCCGGTATCGCCAGCGTCGCCGTCTACGCCGAGCCGGACCGGGACGCCCTCCACGTCCGTGCGGCCGACGAGGCGTACGCGCTCGGCGGCGACACCCCCGCCACCAGTTACCTGGACATCGCCAAGGTGCTCCAGGCGGCGGCGGACTCCGGGGCGGACGCGATCCACCCCGGCTACGGCTTCCTGTCCGAGAACGCGGACTTCGCCCAGGCCGTGCTCGACGCGGGCCTGACCTGGATCGGCCCCCCGCCGCAGGCGATCCGCGACCTCGGCGACAAGGTGACCGCCCGTCACGTCGCCCAGCGCGCCGGCGCCCCGCTGGTGGCCGGTACGCCGGAGCCGGTCCAGGGCGCCGACGAGGTCGTGGTGTTCGCCCGCGAGCACGGCCTGCCGGTCGCCATCAAGGCGGCGTTCGGCGGCGGCGGCCGCGGCCTCAAGGTCGCCCGCACGCTCGAGGAGATCCCCGAGCTGTACGAGTCGGCGGTCCGCGAGGCGGTCGCCGCCTTCGGTCGCGGCGAGTGCTTCGTCGAGCAGTACCTGGACAACCCGCGGCACGTGGAGACCCAGTGCCTGGCCGACAGCCACGGCAACGTGGTGGTCGTCTCCACCCGGGACTGCTCGCTCCAGCGCCGGCACCAGAAGCTGGTCGAGGAGGCGCCCGCGCCGTTCCTGACGGACGAGCAGAACGCAGAGCTGTACCGCGCCTCCAAGGCGATCCTCCGCGAGGCGGGCTACGTCGGCGCCGGCACCTGCGAGTTCCTGGTCTCCCAGGACGGGCTGATCTCCTTCCTGGAGGTCAACACCCGGCTCCAGGTGGAGCACCCGGTCTCCGAGGAGGTCACCGGGATCGACCTGGTCCGCGAGATGTTCCGGATCGCCGACGGCGAGGAGCTCGGGTACGACGACCCGGAGATCCGCGGCCACTCGCTGGAGTTCCGCATCAACGGCGAGGACCCGGGCCGCAACTTCCTCCCGGCGCCCGGCACCGTGACGCTGTTCGCGCCGCCGTCAGGCCCCGGTGTCCGGCTGGACGCGGGCGTCGAGACCGGTTCGGTCATCGGCCCCGCCTGGGACTCGCTGCTGGCCAAGCTGATCGTCACCGGCGCCACCCGCAAGCAGGCGCTGCAGCGCGCCGCCCGGGCGCTCGCCGAGTTCAAGGTCGAGGGCATGGCCACCGCCATCCCGTTCCACCAGGCGGTCGTCACCGACCCGGCGTTCGCGCCGGAGGTGCACGGCGGCGAGGGCCCGTTCACGGTCTTCACCCGGTGGATCGAGACCGAGTTCGCCAACACCATCCCGGCCTTCACCGGCGGTGGCGCGGACGCGGACGAGGCCGACCAGCGGGAGACCGTGGTGGTCGAGGTCGGCGGCAAGCGGATCGAGGTCTCGCTGCCCTCCTCGCTCGGGGTCTCCTCCGCTCCGGCGGCCGGTGCCTCGGCGACCGGCAAGGCCAAGCGCCGGGTCGGCGCGAAGAAGGCCGGCGCGGCGGCCGGCGGTGACACGCTGGCCTCGCCGATGCAGGGCACGATCGTCAAGGTCGCCGTCGAGGAGGGCCAGGTGGTCGCCGAGGGCGAGCTGATCGTGGTCCTGGAGGCGATGAAGATGGAGCAGCCGCTCAACGCCCACAAGGCGGGCACCGTCACCGGCCTCAAGGCCGAGGTCGGCGGCAGCGTGAGCAGCGGTGCGGTGCTCTGCGAGATCAAGGACTGACGTCCGGTCCGAGCTCTGCCTGCACTGTCCAGGGGCTCGGGGAACGGCGACGCTACGTGGTGTGCGGGTCAACAGGCGAACGGGCCTGACCGCCTACGCACCGGTGACCCTTTCCGGGGTCGGCGTCCCAGTTCCCCGAGCCCCTGCCTCCGTGGCGGGCTGAGCACCTGTCGTGCTCAGCGCGCACGGGACGGGCTCAATTCGGCGAGACGGCCCGGGAGTTGGTGGGCCGGGCGGCGCTGTCCGGGGAGTGGGGCGGGGCGGCGGGGGGCGGCGTTGACCGGCGCGGACTGCTGGTGCGCCGGGGACGTGTCGGCCGGGGCGCCGAGCGGGGCGATCGAGATCTGCACGCCGCAGTCGGCGAGCGCGTCCAGCTCGCGGGCGGTCGGGTCCGTCCCGGCGGCCTGCTCGTCCGTCACCAGGCGGGTGATCGCCTCGGTCGGGACGGTCTGGAACATGGTGTCCGCGCCGAGCTTGGTGTGGTCGGCGAGGACGATGACCTCGGCAGCCGACTGCACCAGTGCCCGGTCCACGCTCGCGGAGAGCATGTTGGTGGTGGAGAGCCCGCGCTCGGCGGTCAGCCCACTGCCGGAGATGAAGGCCTTGGAGACCCGCAGCCCGTGCAGCGACTGCTCCGCCCCGCTGCCCACCAGGGCGTAGTTGGAACCGCGCAGCGTACCGCCGGTCATCACCACCTCCACCCGGTTGGCGTGGGCCAGCGCCTGGGCGACCAGCAGCGAGTTGGTGACCACCGTCAGCCCGGGGACCCGGGCCAGCCGACGGGCCAACTCCTGCGTGGTGGTGCCCGCACCGACCACCACGGCGTCCCCCTCCTCGACCATCGAGGCGGCGAGATCGGCGATCGCGCTCTTCTCGGCGGCCGCGAGATGGGTCTTCTGCGGATAGCCGGGCTCCCTGCTGAAGCCGCCGGGGAGCACCGCGCCGCCGTGCCGGCGGTCGAGCAGCCCTTCGGCCTCCAGCGCCCGTACGTCCCGACGTACGGTGACTTCGGAGGTCTGGACGACGCGGGCCAACTCGCGGAGCGATACCGCTCCGTTGGCGCGCACCATTTCGAGGATCAACTGGCGACGTTCTGCAGCAAACACAGAACCGACGGTAACTGAATGACCGTCTGCTTTCAGGCGTTTGCAGCTGGTATCGGGAAATGCTCACCTCGGAGCAGCGCGCGACCGTACAATACGCGCCGTCAGCTACCGGGGGTCACGCTGGGCCGGGCGGGTGAGACGGCAGAGGCGGCCGCCGCCGGCGACCGCCCCAACTCCGTTCCGCAGCTCAGGAGTCCGAGTCCTCCCGCTTGCGGATGTGCAGCTGGCGGGCGGCCTCGGCGGTGGAGCCGGAGAGCGACGGGTAGACCGTGAAGGCACCGGCCACCTGTTCGACCGTCAAGTTGTTGTCCACGGCGAGCGAGATCGAATGGATGAGTTCGCTGGCCCGCGGCGCGACCACCACACCGCCCACCACGATGCCGGTGCCCGGGCGGCAGAGCAGCTTCACGAAGCCGTCCCGGATGCCCTGCATCTTGGCCCGCGGGTTGCCGCGCAGCGGGAGCTTGATCGCGATCGCGTCCATCTTCCCGCAGGAGACGTCGGTGGCGGTGTAGCCGACCGTGGCGATCTCCGGGTCGGTGAAGACGTTGGAGGCCACCGTCTTCAGGTTGAGCGGCTGCACCGCGTCGCCGAGCACGTGGTACATCGCGATCCGGCCCTGCATCGCGGCGACCGAGGCGAGCATGAAGACGCCGGTGCAGTCGCCGGCCGCGTAGACGCCGGGGGCGCTGGTCCGGGAGACCCGGTCGACCTGGATCTGGCCCCAGTCGTTGAGCTTGACCCCGGCCTCCTCCAGGCCGAGACCGGCGGTGTTCGGCACCGAGCCGACCGCCATCAGACAGTGGGTGCCCTCGATCACGGTGCCGTCCGAGAGGGTCACCTCGACCCGGTCGCCGATCCGCTTGGCGCTCTCGGCGCGCGAACGGCTCATCACGTTCATGCCGCGCCGGCGGAACACCTCCTCCAGCACCTCGGCGGCGTCCGGGTCCTCGCCGGGCAGCACCCGGTCGCGGGAGGAGACCAGGGTGACCTTGGAGCCGAGCGCCTGGTACGCACCGGCGAACTCGGCGCCGGTGACGCCGGAGCCGACCACGATCAGCTCGCGCGGCAGCTCCTCCAGCTCGTAGACCTGGGTCCAGTTCAGGATCCGCTCGCCGTCCGGCTGGGCGTCCGGGAGCTCCCTGGGGTGCACGCCGGTGGCGATCAGCACCGCGTCGGCCCGGAGCGTCTCGGTCGAGCCGTCGGCGCCGTCCACGATCACCTCGCGGGAGCCGTCCGCCGCCTGGCCGCCGGGACCGAGCCGGCCCTTACCGCGCAGCACGGTGACACCGGCCCGGGTGACCGACTGGGTGATGTCGTGCGACTGGGCGATGGCCAGCCGCTTCACCCGTCGGTTGACCTTGCCGAGGTCGACCCCCACCACCCGGGCCGATCCCTCGATCGGCGGGGTGTCGTCCGCGACGATGATGCCCAGCTCCTCGTACGAGCTGTCGAAGGTGGTCATCACCTCCGCCGTCGCGATCAGGGTCTTGGACGGCACGCAGTCCGTCAGCACCGCCGATCCGCCCAGACCGTCGCGGTCGACAACGGTCACCTCCGCGCCGAGCTGGGCGGCCACGAGGGCCGCCTCATATCCGCCGGGTCCGCCACCGATGATCACGATCCGAGTCACGGGCACCATTGTCCCGTACGCCGGGACCGGCGCCACGCCGGGGGCGTCGCCTTGTGCTCAGCTCCGGTCGGAGCCGGTCGGGAAGTGTCCGGAATACGCGTTCGGACGGACCGTCAGAAGCTCCGTACCCGCTCCCTTGCGAGCGCCGCTCTCCCGTAAGGTGACGCCCATGCCCCTCTACGCCGCGTACGCCACGAACCTCGACGCCCGGCAGATGAGCCGCCGCGCCCCCCACTCGCCGCTGCGCGGCACGGGGTGGCTGGACGGCTGGCGCCTGACCTTCGGCGGCGAGCAGCTGGGCTGGGAGGGCTCGCTGGCCACCGTGGTGGAGGACGAGAAGGACCAGGTCTTCGTCTCGCTGTACGACGTCGCGCCGATGGACGAGGACGGTCTCGACCGCTGGGAGGGCGTGCAGCTCGGGATCTACCGGAAGATCCGGCTCCGGGCGCACACCCTGGACGGGGACATCCCGGTCTGGACGTACGTGCTGAACGACTGGGAGGGCGGGCTGCCCGCCGCCCGCTACCTGGGCATGGTCGCGGACGCGGCGGAGAGCGCCGGCGCACCGCACGACTACGTGCTGGACCTGCGGCGACGGCCCTGCTGACGACCGGCTTGTAGGACTGTCCGAACAGAGCGGCCCGTAGCGGGTGTTCGTTTGGGTCTCTAGGTCATCCGGGTAACGATCCGGCATGGTTAGCCGGGTATGTCTACGCGCGTAGGCGAATGCCGTCTATTCTCGGTGACGTGAACGCATCTCCTCAGTCCAACGTCTCCGCCGACCCCTACGCCGCCGCTCAGGCGGCCGCCGCGCGTCTGCGTGAGCTGACCGGTGCCGAGCGCCACGACGTCGCCCTGGTGATGGGCTCCGGCTGGGTGCCGGCTGCCGACGCCCTCGGCGAGACCGTGGCTGAGTTCCCGGTCACCGACCTGCCCGGCTTCCCGGCCCCCGCCGTCGCGGGTCACTCCGGCAAGATCCGCTCGGTGAAGATCGGCGACAAGCGCGCGCTGATCTTCCTCGGCCGCAACCACTACTACGAGGGCCACGGCGTGGCCACCGTGGTGCACGGCGTCCGCACCGCCGTCGCGGCGGGCGTCGAGACCGTGGTGCTGACCAACGGCTGCGGCGGTCTGCGCGAGGGCTGGGTGCCCGGTCAGCCGGTGCTGATCAGCGACCACATCAACCTCACCGCGGACTCCCCGATCGTCGGCGCCAACTTCGTCGACCTCACCGACCTGTACTCCAAGCGGCTGCGCGAGCTCTGCCGCGAGGTGGACCCGTCCCTCGACGAGGCCGTCTACGTGCAGTTCCGCGGCCCGCACTACGAGACCCCGGCCGAGATCGGCATGGTCCGGGCGATCGGCGGCGAGCTGGTCGGCATGTCCACCACGCTGGAGGCGATCGCCGCCCGCGAGGCCGGCGCCGAGGTGCTGGGCATCTCGCTGGTCACCAACCTGGCGGCCGGCATCACCGGCGAGCCGCTGAACCACGAAGAGGTGCTGGAGGCCGGCAAGGCCAGCGCCGAGCGGATGGGCGCGCTGCTGGCCAAGGTCCTTGAGCGGATCTGACCGTCGTCTGACGCAGAATCAGTAATCCGGAGCCGTCGCACCGAGGTGGTGCCGGGCCCGGTGGGACGCTCCTCGTGGAGCCGCTCCCGCCGGGCCCGGCACCCGCTCTCCGGGCGGCGGCTCCGTCTCTTTCCCACTCACCCTCAGAGGGAGCTGGCAGCAATGTCCCAGGCACCGACCACCGACCTCCTCGCCCGCGCCCGGACCTGGCTCGCCGAGGACCCGGACCCGGACACCCGGGAGGAGCTGACCGCGCTGCTGGCCGCCGCCGAGGGTGACCCCGAGGCCGACGGGCGGATCGCCTGGTCCCGACTGGCCGAGCGCTTCAGCGACCGGCTCCAGTTCGGCACCGCCGGCCTGCGCGGCGAGCTGGGCGCGGGCCCGATGCGGATGAACCGGGCCGTGGTGATCCGGGCCGCCGCCGGACTGGTCGCGTACGTGAAGGCCGAGCAGCTCGGTGACCTGGTGGTGATCGGCTACGACGCCCGGCACAAGTCGTACGACTTCGCCCGGGACACCGCCGCCGTGGTGGTCGGCGCCGGGCTCCGGGCCGCGCTGCTGCCGCGCGCACTGCCCACCCCGGTGCTGGCCTTCGCCGTCCGCCGCCTGGGTGCGGCGGCCGGCGTCACCGTGACCGCCAGCCACAACCCGCCGCAGGACAACGGCTACAAGGTCTACCTGGGCGACGGCTCGCAGATCGTCCCGCCCGCCGACGCGGGCATCGCCGCCGAGATCGACGCGATCGTCTCGCTGGACCAGGTGCCGCTGGCCGAGGACGGCTGGGAGGTGCTCGGCGAGGACGTGGTCGAGGCGTACCTGGACCGGGCCGTCACCGTGCTCGACCCGGCCGGGCCCCGCGACCTCGACGTGGTCTACACCCCGATGCACGGCGTCGGCCGGGACACCCTGGTGTCCGCCTTCAAGCAGGCCGGCTTCCCGGCCCCGACCGTGGTGGCCGAGCAGGCCGAGCCCGACCCGGACTTCCCCACCGTGGCCTTCCCCAACCCGGAGGAGCCGGGCGCGATGGACCTCGCGTTCCGCACCGCCGCCTCGGTCGGGCCCGACCTGGTGATCGCCAACGACCCGGACGCGGACCGCTGCGCGGTCGCCGTCGCGGACAACGGCGGGTGGCGGATGCTGCGCGGCGACGAGGTGGGCGCACTGCTCGGCGCCGCCCTGGTCGCCAAGCACGCCACCGGCACCTTCGCCACCACCATCGTCTCGTCCACCCTGCTCGGCCGGATCGCGGCGGCGGCGGGCCTCGGCTACGCCGAGACGCTGACCGGCTTCAAGTGGATCTCCCGCGCGGACGGCCTGCGGTACGGCTACGAGGAGGCGCTCGGCTACAGCGTCGACCCCGAGGGCGTCCGCGACAAGGACGGCATCACCGCCGCCCTGCTGGTCGCCGAACTCGCCGCCACCCTCAAGCGGTCCGGCCGCACGCTGACCGACCTGCTGGACGACCTGGCGCTGGAGCACGGCCTGCACGCCACCGACCAGTTGTCCGTCCGGGTGGACGACCTCTCGCTGATCGCGAACGCCATGCAGCGCCTGCGCGATCAGCCGCCGACCCTGCTGGCGGGCCTGAAGGTGACCCGCGCCGACGACCTGACGGCCGGTACGGCCGAGCTGCCGCCGACCGACGGCCTGCGCTACCAGCTGGCCGGCGAGTCCGTCACCGGCGCCCGGATCGTGGTCCGCCCGTCCGGCACCGAGCCCAAGCTCAAGTGCTACCTGGAGGTCGTCCTCCCGGTCACCACCGCTGCCGACCTGGCCGGCAGCCGGGCGCGGGCAACGGAGCTGCTCGACGCGATCAAGCGCGACCTGGCGGCGGCCGCCGGCATCTGACGGCCCGTGACGCGACGGTGCCCGGTTCCCCGTGCGGGGAGCCGGGCACCGTGCTGTCCGCGGTCAGTTGGTGGCGAGGATCAGGGTGACCAGGGTGACCAGGCCGATCGCGGCGGGCGCGATGATCCACCAGCACCAGCCGACCGTCACCGGGCCGGCCGCGGCGGGGCTGCCGGCGTTCCGCTCGGCGATCTCCAGCAGGGTGTTGACCACCTGGTCGGACCAGGCCTTGGTGGGGTCCGGCCGGCCCGACCGCATCGGGTTGACCAGACCGGCGCTGCGGGAGGACCGGGGGTCGTCGGCGGCCGCGGCCCGGGAGGCCGCCCGGGTGGCCTTCTTGCGGGCCCGGAGGGACACCGGGACGGCCCAGACCTGGTACTTCCTGCCGCCGGCGAAGAGCTCCACCGAGTAGCCGGCCCGGATGCCCTCCACCGCGGCCCACGGCACGTGCACGGTCCGGAACGGGTTGCGGACCAGCAGCCGGGAGTCGCTCGCCAGCACCGCGGGCCGGATCGTGTAGGCGATCACCGGGAAGACGAAGACCGGGGCGCAGGCCAACGCGATCCAGGGGGTCCGGCCCGTACCGGTGAGCAGCGCGTCGATGATCAGCCAGGCGGCCACGGCCAGCAGCAGCACGCCGGAGATCACGCCCGGCACGGAGCGGTAGACGCGGTCGGCGTACTTGGGCTCGGAGGCGGCGGTGCCCGGGTCGGGCTTGCCGTCGGATTCGGTCATGGGGCCGATTCTGCACCATGCCTCACACCCGGCGCCGGGAGGTGCGGCCGCTCAGCCCGGCGCCGGGCACCCGACGACCCGTCAGGCCGTACGACGCCGCAGGGTGGCCGCCCCGAGGGTGAGGGCCAGCAGCACGCAGCCGCCGATCACCGCCAGATCGCGGACCAGGTCGCCGGTGACGTCCGGGCCGGTGCTGAGGTGGTCCATCGCATCCACCGCGTACGAGAGCGGGAGCACGTCGGAGACCCAGCGGAGCACGGGGGCCATCGCGTCCCTGGGGACGAACAGGCCGCAGAGCAGGAGCTGCGGCAGGATCACCGCCGGGAGGAACTGGACGGCCTGGAACTCGGTCTCGGCGAACGCGGAGACCAGCAGGCCGAGCGCCATCCCGAGCAGTCCGTCGCCGACCGCGACCGCGAAGACCAGCCAGGTCGGGCCCTGGATGTCGAGGCCGAGCAGGCCGAGGGTGAGCGCGGACGCCAGCGCGGCCTGGACCAGGGCGACCAGGCCGAAGGCGATCGCGTAACCGAGCAGCAGGTCGAGCTTGCCGAGCGGCATGGTGAGCAGGCGTTCCAGGGTGCCGCTGGTGCGTTCCCGGAGCATCGCGACCGAGGTGACCAGGAACATCACCAGCAGCGGGAAGATGCCCAGCAGGGCGCCGCCGACCTGGTCGAAGACCCGGGGCTGCCCGTCGAACATGTACCGGAGCAGGGTGAGCAGCAGGCAGGGCACCACCAGCAGCATCGCCAGGGTCCTCGGGTCGTGCCGGAGCTGGGCGAGCACGCGGCGGGCGGTGGCCAGGGTGCGACGGAGGTTCACGAGGTGCTCCCGACCAGGCTGAGGAAGGCGGCGTCCACGTCGGCGGCGCCGGTCCTGGCGAGCAGGCCGGCCGGGGTGTCGGCGGCCAGCAGGCGGCCGTCGCGCATCAGCAGCAGCCGGTCGCAGCGGACCGCCTCGTCCATCACGTGGCTGGAGACCAGCAGGGTGCTGCCCGCGTCGGCGAGGTCCCGGAAGAGCTGCCAGAGGTCGCGGCGGAGCACCGGGTCGAGGCCGACCGTCGGTTCGTCCAGGACCAGCAGCTCGGGGCGGCCGAGCAGTGCGGCGGCCAGCGAGACCCGGGCCCGCTGGCCGCCGGAGAGCCGGGCCGCGCGGTGGTCCCGGTGGGCGGTGAGGCCGACCGCCTCGGCCACCCGGTCCGGGTCGCCGGCCGGGGCACCGAGCACGGCGGCGAAGTAGCGCAGGTTCTCGGCCACGGTGAGGTCGCCGTAGACGGACGGGGCCTGGGTCAGGTAGCCGATCCGGCTGCGCAGTCCGGCGCTGCCGGCCGGTGCCCCGAGCACCTCGACCCGGCCGCCCGAGATCCGCTGCACACCGACGATCGAGCGCAGCAGGGTGGTCTTGCCGCAGCCGCTCGGCCCGAGCAGGCCGGTGACCGAGCCGGCCGGGACCTCCAGGTCGAGGCCGTGCAGGACGGGGTGGCCGCCCCGGACGACCGTGAGGCCGCCGGTCCGGATGGCGGGCGCCGGGCCCGCCGAAGAATTCATCATATGATGAGTTTTGCGCGCCGTGCGGCACTCGTCAAGGAGATGGGCGCCAGTCAGTGGAGGACGGTGCAGCCG
Source organism: Kitasatospora sp. NPDC101801 (assembly GCF_044766665.1). Taxonomy (NCBI): domain Bacteria; kingdom Bacillati; phylum Actinomycetota; class Actinomycetes; order Kitasatosporales; family Streptomycetaceae; genus Kitasatospora; species Kitasatospora sp. NPDC101801. The sequence continues at coordinate 41,167 of NZ_JBIWML010000017.1, read as the reverse complement.
CGCCGGGTGAGCTCGGCCAGTAGCGACGGCGACGGCTGTACGTCGTTCCAGCGCAGGTCCAGCTTCTCCAGGGCGGGCATGGCGGGGAGCCAGTCCGGCAGGGTGCGGAGTTGGTTGGAGCGGAGATCGAGGTGGCGCAGACGGGGCAGCGCGGCCAGGGATTCGGGGAGGACGGGGAGGGCGTTCTCCCGCAGGTCGAGGTGGCGCAGCGCAGACAACTGGGCGATGGAGTCGGGCAGTTGATTGATGGCGTTGCCCCGCAGCCAGAGTTCGCGCAGGGCTCGGAGCTCGCCGATACCGGCCGGGAGAGTGGTCAACCGGTTGTGCTGGGACCGAAGTTCGAGCAGGGATGTCAGATCACCGATGGTGGACGGGAGTTGGGCAAGCCGATTCTCGGAGAGATTGAGGTACCGGAGGGCGGTCAGCCGGGCAAGGGACGGCGGGAGGACCGTCAGTTGGTTGTCGTGCAGGTAGAGGAAGTCGGTGAGCTCGGTCAAGTTGCCGAGCTGGGGTGGGAGTTCGGTGAGTTGGTTGTGGCCGAGGTCGAGGGTGCGCAGCTGCCGGAGCTCGCCGATCTCGGGCGGGAGGGTGGCCAGTCCGGTGTCGGCGAGGATCAGTACGCGCAGGCCCGGGTGGTGCCAGACCTCGTCCGGGACCTCGGTGAGCGGGCGGCGCCAGTAGTTGAGGGTCGGCTCCATCAGGCACCTGCCGTCAGGTAGTTCTGGAAGGTGGGGGCGAGCAGGGGCAGCAGTTCCTCGCGGGTGGCGGAGGCGAGCGGCTCGACCTTCACCACGTAACGGGCCATCGCCAGGCCGACGACCTGGGAGAACATCAGCTCGGCCCGGAGCTCCGGCTGCTCCACGTCCAGCTCGGCGGCGATCCGGGTGATCAGCTCTGCCGTCACGAAGCCGCGCATCAGCTGCGCGACCTGCTCGGTGGTGGCCGCCGCCCGGATCAGCGCGAGCATCCGGTCCAGTACGCCGGGTTGCTCCCAGAGTGTGAGCACGAAGCCCGCGACCCGCTCGCCGACGGTGGCCCGGTCGCCGGCCAGGGCGTGCTCCACCACGGCCCGTGGGTCGACGGGCAGTTCCAGCGCGGCCAGGAAGAGCTGGTCCTTGCTGCCGAAGTAGTGGTGCAGCAGCGCCGAGTCCACCCCGGCGGCCCGGGCGATCGCCCGCATGCTCGCCTTCTCGTACCCGCGCGCGGCGAACTCGGCCCGGGCCGCCTCCAGCACGGTACGGCGGGTGTCGGTCGAGCCGGGGCGCCGGCCGGTCCGCTTGCGGGGGGTGGTGCCGGGCACGGCGGGCTGCTCTGCTGAGGTCACCTGGTCATTCTCGCCGGGCCGCAACTCTTTCGGGTGAGCCGAAAGGTTTCTCCTCCGCACGCGAATGAGCGGAGCTGCAGCATGCGCGCCATGAACAACGAAGTCGAAATCCACCGCAACGTCCCCGCCCAGGCGACCGGCGACAGCACCCCGCCCGGGTACGACGAGCTGTTGCGGGACGTCAAGGCCGAGATCACCTCGGCTGCCATCCGGGTGCACCGGGTCATCAACACCGAGTTGATCGAGCACTACTGGCGGATCGGGCGGATCATCCTGGAACGGCAGGCCAAGGAGAAGTGGGGCACGAAGGTCGTCGCCCGGCTCTCCGTCGACCTGCGCACCACCTTCCCGGGCCAGCGCGGCTACTCGCCGCGGTCCCTCCGGTACATGCAGCACATGGCCTCGGTCTGGCCGGAGGCAATTAGGCAGCAAGCTGCCGCCCAATTGCCCTGGGGCCACATCATGGTTCTGCTGGATTCCCTCGACGACCTCCCGACCAGGGACTTCTACGCCGCACGGGCCGTCCAGCACGGCTGGTCCCGAAACGTCCTCGTGCACCACATCGAGACCAAGCTGCACCTGCGCGAGGGCATCGCCCTCAACAACTTCGACGCCACCATCCCCAAGGGCGCAGACCTGTTGAAGGACCTGGTCAAGGACCCCTACCAGGTCGAGTTCACCAAACTCGACCCCGACCACACCGAAGAGGACCTCGAAACCGCGCTGGTCCGGCACGTCATCTGCTTCCTCCAGGAACTCGGCGTCGGCTTCGCCCTGGTCGGACGTCAGTACAAGCTCCGGGTCGGCAGTCAGGACTTCCGGATCGACCTGCTCTTCTACCACACCCGGCTCCACCGGTACGTGGTCATCGAGCTGAAGATCGGCCGCGCCCAACCCGAGCACGTCGGCAAGCTCAGCTTCTACACCGCCGTGGTGGACGACATGGTGCGTGACCCGAAGCACGACGAGGGCACCCTCGGCATCCTGATCGCCGCCCACCGGGACGAGGAGGTGGTGCAGTACTCGCTGCGCGGCACCAGCCAGCCGCTCGCGGTGACGACGTACCAGACCCTGCCGGCCGAGCTGCGCCCACTGCTGCCGAGCCCGGAGGACCTGACCCGGGTGACGCGCGAGGTGCTGGAGAAGCACGAGGCGTAGGCGGCCCGGCCCGCCGGGGGAGATATCGGTCCAGCATCGAAAGTGGGTGGGCCTAGCGTATCGCTACGCGCGTAGATATGCTGGTCTGGTGACTATGTCCACTGTTGCAGCCAATGCCCCCGGCGCTGCGGGCGGCGGCCTTGAGGACGTTGCGGCGTCCGAGGCCTCGCTCCGCCGCTTTCTGCACGGCCTGCCCGGCGTCGACGCCGTCGGCCTGGAAGCCCGCGCCGCCACTCTCGGTACTCGATCGATCAAGACCACGGCGAAGGCGTACGCCATCGACCTGGCGATCTCGATGATCGACCTGACCACGCTGGAAGGCGCGGACACCCACGGCAAGGTGCGCGCCCTGTGCACCAAGGGCCGGAACCCCGACCCGACCGACCCGAGCGCCCCCCGGGTCGCCGCGATCTGCGTCTACCCGGACATGGTCGCCACCGCCAAGGCCGCCCTCGCGGGCACCGACATCCAGGTGGCCTCGGTCGCCACCGCCTTCCCGGCCGGGCGCGTCGCGCTGCCGGTGAAGCTGGCCGACACCGCCGACGCGGTGGCCGCCGGGGCGGACGAGATCGACATGGTGATCGACCGGGGGGCCTTCCTCTCCGGCCGGTACCTGGACGTCTTCAACGAGATCGTCGCGGTCAAGCAGGCGTGCCGGCGGGCCGACGGCACCGCCGCCCACCTCAAGGTGATCTTCGAGACCGGCGAGCTGCAGACGTACGACAACGTGCGCCGCGCCTCCTGGCTCGGGATGCTGGCCGGCGCCGACTTCATCAAGACCTCCACCGGCAAGGTCGCCGTCAACGCGACTCCCCCGGTCACCCTGCTGATGCTGGAGGCCGTCCGCGACTTCAGGCAGCAGACCGGCGTGCAGATCGGCGTGAAGCCGGCCGGTGGCATCAAGACCACCAAGGACGCCATGAAGTACCTGGTGATGGTCAACGAGACGCTCGGCGACGACTGGCTGTCCCCGCACTGGTTCCGTTTCGGCGCCTCCAGCCTGCTCAACGACCTGCTGATGCAGCGTCAGAAGCTGACCACCGGCCGGTACTCCGGTCCCGACTACGTGACGGTGGACTGATCCCCATGGCCAAGAACAAGCAGCCGCAGCAGGCCGAGGCCCCCAAGGGCGGTCTCTTCAGCTACGCCCCCGCGCCCGAGTCGCCGGCCGCCGCCGGTGAGATCGCCACCTCGTACGGCCACTTCATCGGCGGCGAGTTCGTCGACTCCTCCGGCAGCGAGGCGCTGAAGACCGTCAACCCGGCCACCGAGCAGGTGCTGGCGGAGTTCGCGCAGGGCACCGACGAGGACGTGGAGCGCGCGGTCGCCGCCGCCCGCAAGGCGTTCACCGACTGGTCGGCACTGCCGGGCAGCGAGCGGGCCAAGTACCTGTTCCGGATCGCCCGGATCATCCAGGAGCGCTCGCGCGAGCTGGCGGTGCTGGAGTCGATCGACAACGGCAAGCCGATCCGGGAGACCCGGGACGTCGACCTCCCGCTGGTCGCCGCGCACTTCTTCTACTACGCGGGCTGGGCCGACAAGCTCGACTTCGCGGGCTACGGCGCCAACCCGAAGCCGCTCGGCGTGGCCGGCCAGGTCATCCCGTGGAACTTCCCGCTGCTGATGCTGGCCTGGAAGATCGCGCCCGCGCTGGCCACCGGCAACACGGTCGTGCTGAAGCCGGCCGAGACCACCCCGCTGACCGCGCTGCGGTTCGCCGAGATCTGCCGCCAGGCCGGTCTGCCCAAGGGCGTGGTCAACATCGTCACCGGTGACGGCCGCACCGGCGCCGCGCTGACCTCGCACCCGGACGTCAACAAGGTCGCCTTCACCGGCTCGACCCCGGTCGGCCGGGCGATCGCCAAGCAGCTCGCGGGCAGCCGGAAGAAGCTCTCGCTGGAGCTCGGCGGCAAGGCCGCGAACATCGTCTTCGACGACGCGCCGATCGACCAGGCGGTCGAGGGCATCGTGAACGGCATCTTCTTCAACCAGGGTCACGTCTGCTGCGCGGGCTCCCGCCTGCTGGTCCAGGAGTCGATCCAGGACGAGCTGCTGGACGCGCTGAAGCGCCGGATGGGCACCCTGCGGGTCGGCGACCCGCTGGACAAGAACACCGACATCGGCGCCATCAACTCGGCCGCGCAGCTCGCGCGGATCACCGAGCTGTCGGCGGCGGGCGAGGCCGAGGGCGCCGAGCGCTGGGCCCCGGAGTGCGAACTCCCGGGCGCCGGTTACTGGTTCCGCCCGACCCTGTTCACCGGTGTCTCGCAGGCCCACCGGATCGCCCGCGAGGAGATCTTCGGCCCGGTGCTCTCGGTGCTGACCTTCCGCACGCCCACCGAGGCGGTCGAGAAGGCCAACAACACCCCGTACGGGCTGTCGGCGGGCATCTGGACCGAGAAGGGCTCGCGCATCCTCTGGATGGCGAACCAGCTCAAGGCCGGTGTGGTCTGGGCCAACACCTTCAACAAGTTCGACCCGACCTCGCCGTTCGGCGGCTACAAGGAGTCGGGCTACGGCCGCGAAGGCGGTCGCCACGGCCTGGAGGCGTACCTCGATGTCTGAGACCACCCTGAGCGTCTTCAAGACCTACAAGCTGTACGTCGGCGGGAAGTTCCCGCGCTCCGAGAGCGGGCGGGTGTACGAGGTGTCCGACTCCAAGGGCCAGTGGCTCGCCAACGCTCCGCTCGGCACCCGTAAGGACACCCGGGACGCGGTGCTCGCGGCCCGGGCGGCCGTCAAGGGCTGGGCCGGCACCACCGCGTACAACCGCGGCCAGGTGCTGTACCGGACCGCCGAGATGCTGCAGGGCCGCCGCGAGCAGTTCGCCGCCGAGGTGGCGCTCGCCGAGGGCATCGGGGCCAAGAAGGCCGCCGCCCTGGTGGACGCCGCGATCGACCGCTGGGTCTGGTACGCGGGCTGGACCGACAAGGTCGCGCAGATCGCGGGCAGCTCCAACCCGGTGGCCGGGCCGTTCTTCAACCTCTCCACCCCGGAGCCGTCCGGCGTGATCGGCGTGGTCGCGCCGCAGTCCGGGACGGGCTTCTCCTTCCTCGGGCTGGTCTCGGTGATCGCCCCGGCGATCGCGGCGGGCAACACCGTGGTGGTCGCGGCCGCCGCCGACGCACCGCTGCCCGCGCTCTCGCTGGGCGAGGTGCTGGCCACCTCGGACCTGCCGGGCGGCGTGGTCAACCTGATCTCCGGGAAGACCGCCGACATCGCCCCGACGCTGGCCTCGCACCAGGACGTCAACGGCCTGGACCTGGCCGGCGCGATCGCGACCGAAGGCCCCGGCGCGGCGGTCGAGCTCGAGGTGCTCGCCGCGGATACTCTGAAGCGAGTCATCCGCCCGGCGGTCGACCAGGTGGCATTGGACTGGACCAATGCGCCCGGAACCGAGCGGCTACTCTCGTTCCTGGAGACCAAGACGGTCTGGCACCCGATGGGTATCTGACCCTCCCGCAGGGAAAACTCCACACAGACTGGCCGTCCCCAGTGCCCTACCCCCCCCGGGGCCCGGACGTGCCACAGACGGGCCCGCACCTCTCCCCCCCTGGTGCGGGCCCGTCGACCTTTCCGGCGGCTGCCGGATCCCCGGGATTCGTGACGGAAGCTGACGTCCCGTCTGTTTCGGCATCGCCCCCTGATGCGTCAGACTGGTGTCTCGTGAGTGACTCCCCCATGAACCCCGCCCCGACGGCACCCGCCCTGGTCGTCCTGTTGTCCGGGCCCTCCGGATCGGGGAAGTCCTCGCTGGCCGAGCGGACCGGTCTGCCGGTGCTCCAGCTCGACGACTTCTACAAGGACGGCGACGACCCGACCCTGCCCGTGCTCACCGAGGAGGACGGCGGCGGCACCGACTGGGACTCGCCGCTCTCCTGGCACCGCGAGCAGGCGATGGCCGCGATCCGGCTGCTGACCGGCACCGGGCGGGCCGAGGTCCCGGTGTACTCGATCCCGGCCAACGGCCGGGCCGGCACCCATGTGCTCGACCTGGCGGGTGCCCCGGCCTTCATCGCCGAGGGGATATTCGCCGCCGAACTGGTCGGGCAGTGCGCGGCCGAGGGACTGCTCGGCACGGCGATCTGCCTGCGCAACCGACCCTTGACCACCGCCTGGCGGCGGTTCCGCCGGGACGTCCGGGAGGCCCGCAAGTCGGTGCCGTACCTGCTGCGGCGCGGCTGGCGGCTGATGCGGGCCGAGCGCGGCATCGTGGCCCGGCAGGTCGGGCTGGGCGCGTACGCCTGCGCCGGGCCGGAGGCCGAGCAGCGGATCGGTGCGGTGGCCGGGCGGCAGCCGCAGCCCGCCTGACGGCCCGTGGACAGCCGGAAGGGCCCGGTGCCGCTCCCCGGCACCGGGCCCTTCCTGTCCGGTCACGTCCCCACGACGGCCGCTCCCCCGAGTCGACCCGCCGTACGTCCGCGACCTGCCCCGTCCCCCGACGGGAGTCCTGTTACGCGACCAGCTCACCGAAGGCGAAAACGGTGTCGCCCGTACGGTTCAGCTGGTCGTCCTCGCGCAGCCGGCGCAGGGCGCGCCAGATGCTGCTCTTCACGGTGCCGACGCTGATGTTCAGGATGTCGGCGATCTCCGGGTCGGTGCGGCCCTCGTAGTAGCGGAGCACCAGCATGGTCCGCTGGTTCTCCGGCAGCTTGGCCAGCGCCTGCCAGAGCACCGCGCGCAGCTCGGTGCCGCCCATCGCGTCCGTGTCGCCGACCGTCTCCGGCAGCTCCTCGGTCGGGTACTCGGCGACCTTGCGGCGACGCCAGGCGGAGATGTGCAGGTTGGTCATGGTGCGGCGGAGGTAGCCCCCGACCGCGGCCTTGTCGGTGATCCGGTCCCAGGCCCGGTAGGTCGAGAACAGCGCGCTCTGCAGCAGGTCCTCGGCCGCGTGGCGGTCCCCGGTCAGGTGGTACGCGGTGGCGTACAGCGAGGCCCGGCGCTCCCGGACGTACGCGGTGAACTCGGCGACGTTGTCGTTCGGAGCGACGGTGTGCTCCCCGGTCGCCGGTGCGAGCCTGAGCAGCGTCGCACCCGCGGCCTCCCGTCCGGCCGGCTCCCCCGAGCCGGAACCGGACAGGTTCTCCCCCGTGCCCCCCGTGCCCCCCGTGTTCTCCCGACCCTCGACGCGGGCGGGAAGGACTCCCCGCAGCGTCATGGTCGAGGCGGAGTCGGCCGCACTCCCCATGCGACCGATCCCGAACAGCTCCCCCTTGCTCCCGCCACCGAGGCGGCGGGATCCGGTGCTGTGTGCGCACCCCCGTACGATCACGGCACCGGAGGTCTCGTCGGTCCGTACCTCGAAGTGCGTGCGAGACGAACGCGCGTTGTGGACGGCCGCGTTGCTGCGGGTCTTGAGCGTGGCGTTCATCGTGCACCCCCATGGGTCGGTACCTGCGGTTCCGCCGCCCGGTACTGCGGCGACAAGGGAAATCCTGCCGGTGCGTTGTGATGGGGGTGTCCGCTGACTGTCACAGGGCTGTCACAGGCGCCGGGACCTTCGGCCCCCGGAGCCCGGACGCCAGAACCGGGGGTTCCGGTTGCAGAGGAAGTGCAGGGCTGGACCTGGTGGGTGAACAGTGGCCCCACTTGGGCCAGAATGAGCCCGTGCCTTTCCTCCTTCTGATCGAGGACGACGACGCCATCCGGACCGGCCTCGAACTCGCTCTCACCCGCCAGGGCCACCGCGTGGCCGCCGCTGCCTCGGGCGAGGACGGCCTGAAGCTCTTCAAGGAGCAGCGTCCCGACCTGATCGTGCTCGACGTGATGCTGCCCGGCATCGACGGTTTCGAGGTGTGCCGCCGGATCCGGCGCACCGACCAGCTGCCGATCATCCTGCTGACGGCCCGCTCGGACGACATCGACGTGGTGGTCGGCCTGGAGTCGGGCGCGGACGACTACGTGGTCAAGCCGGTCCAGCCCCGGGTGCTGGACGCCCGGATCCGGGCCGTGCTGCGGCGCGGCGAGCGGGAGAACTCCGACTCCTCGGCGTACGGCAGCGTGGTGATCGACCGCTCCGCGATGACCGTCACCAAGGACGGCGAGGACCTCCAGCTCACGCCCACCGAGCTGCGGCTGCTGCTGGAGCTGAGCCGCCGCCCCGGGCAGGCGCTCTCCCGCCAGCAGCTGCTCCGGCTGGTCTGGGAGCACGACTACCTCGGCGACTCCCGGCTGGTGGACGCCTGCGTGCAGCGGCTGCGGGCCAAGGTCGAGGACGTCCCCTCCGCCCCGACCCTGATCCGCACCGTGCGCGGGGTCGGCTACCGGCTCGACCCGCCGGCCTGATCCCTGACGATGGTGAGCTGCTCCGTTGACTGACCTCAAGACCCCGCCCCGTCCGCGCCCGGGGCGGGGGCGGCGCCTGCGCTCGCTCCGGGTCCGGCTGATCGCGGTCTTCGCGGTGGTCGCGCTGACCACCGCGGTCTCGGCCTCCGGCATCGCCTACTGGCTGAACCGGGACGCGGTGCTCAAGCGCGCCCAGGACACCGCGCTGAACGACTTCCGGAACTCGCTGAGCCGGAACGTCTCGGCCCTGCCGCTCGACCCGAGCTGCAACCAACTGGCCTACCTGGCCTCCCAGGTGGCCAGCTCCGGGCTGAGCTACGCGGTGGTCGTGGTGGCGCCCGGGCTGCCCGACTGCGTGGCCTCCTCGGACCCGTCCCGGTTCACCGCGGCCCAGGTCCCGGCCTCGCTGCGCGGCACGGTGGACACTCCGCGCGAGGTCGGCCAGGGCAATCCGTTCGCCTACCACCTCTACTGGCAGCGGGTGAACCTGGACGGCCCCTACCTGGTCGGCGGCACCCGGGTGGTGCCGACCGGGCCGACCGCGTACATGTTCAAGTCGCTGGAGAACGAGCGGGCCGACCTGAACACCCTCGGCTGGTCGCTGGCGATCGCCACCCTGCTGGCGCTGATCGGCTCGGCGCTGATCGCGCAGGCCGCCGCAGCCACCGTGCTGCGGCCGGTGAAGCGGCTCGGCGAGGCGGCCAGGCAGCTCGGCGAGGGGCATCTGGACACCCGGCTCGAGGTCGAGGGCGCGGACGAACTCGCCGAGCTGGCACGGACGTTCAACCGCACCGCGGAGTCGCTGGCCGGTCAGGTGGCCGAGCTGAGCGCCCGGGAGGCGCAGAGCCGCCGGTTCGTCGCCGACATGTCGCACGAGCTGCGGACGCCGCTGACCGCGATGACCGCGGTGACCGACATCCTGGAGGACGAGGCGGAGTCGCTGGACCCGATGATCGAACCGGCCGTCCGGCTGGTGGTCAGCGAGACCCGTCGGCTGTCCGACCTGGTGGAGAACCTGATGGAGGTGACCAGGTTCGACGCGGGCACCGCCAAGCTGGTCGCCGACGAGGTGGACATCGCCGACCTGATCATGTCCTGCATCGACGGCCGGGCCTGGTACGACGCGGTCGAGCTGGACGCCCCGCGCGGGGTGCTCGCGGTGGTCGACCCCCGGCGCCTGGACGTGGTCTTCGCCAACCTGATCGGCAACGCGCTCAAGCACGGCGGCTCGCCGGTCCGGGTGAAGGTCCGACAGATCGACGAGACCGTGGTGGTGGAGGTCTCGGACAGCGGCCCCGGCATCCCGGAGGACGTACTGCCACACGTCTTCGACCGGTTCTACAAGGCCGACAAGGGCCGGGCCAGGTCCGAGGGCAGCGGGCTCGGCCTGTCGATCGCGATGGCCAACGCCCAGATCCACGGCGGCTCGATCACCGCGGCGAACGGGCCGACCGGTGCGGTCTTCACCCTGACCCTGCCGGTCGACCAGCCCGCCCCGACCAGCCAGGAGGGCCCGAAGTGACGGTACGTCGCCTGCTGACCGCCGCCCTGCTGGGCGCCGCGCTGACCACCGCCGTCGGCTGCGGAATCCGGCCGACGGCCGTCCCGGTGGACGCGGGCGCGCCCGCCAGCCGGACCGCCTGCCCGACCCCGGTCCGGGTGCCGGAGGCGGCCGAGCCGACCCCGGTGCCGCCGAGCGCGCAGCCCACCGCGCTGCCGACCGCCCGGCCGACCGCAGGCCCGGCGTCGAAGTCGCCCGCGGTGCTGTTCAGCGCCTCCCCGAGCAGCGCGGCGCCGAGCGCGACCAGCTGCCCCTGACCGGCCCGCCCTGACCGCCGGGGGCGGGCGGACGGGAACCGTCCGCCCGCCGGCCCGCGTCCCTGCCGGTGTGACGGACCAGGCGAACCCCTCGCACCCCGCGCCGGAGGTGTCGCCCCGGCTGCGGCTGCCGGGCATCCTGCTGCTGGCCGGCTATCTGGGCCTGATCGGCTGGCTGATCCTGCGGCCGCTCGCGGTCGGCTGGACCTCGCCCGCCAATCTGACGCCGTTCGCCTCGGTCCGGCTGGCCTTCTCGGCCGGCGGACCGGACGGGCTGCGCCAGCTGGCCGGCGGCCTGCTGCCGCTGGCGCCGCTGGGCGTCCTGCTGCCGCTGGCCGACGGCCGGCTGCGGGTCGGCTGGCTGCCCTCGCTGCTGCGGACGGCGGGCTGCTCGGCGCTGATCGCCACCGCGCTGGAGATCCTCAAGGGCTGGGCCCCCGGCCATGTGCTGAACGTGGACGACATCGTGCTCGGCATCCTCGGCGTGGTCGTCTGCCACCTGGTGGTGGTGCCGTTCGCCCGGGCCCGCCTGGTCGGGCACGCCACCCCCCGGCCGGGCCGCGAGCGGGCCGCCGTCCGACCCCGGGGGCCGCTCAACTCGCTTGCCCCGCAAGGTAGTTCCGCGCAGCGCTGAGCCCCTGCGGGCCGGGGCGGGTCAGGGTTACCCCGAGGACAACCCTGAGCCACGGGTACCTCGGAGCGGTGAGAGAGCCGGGGTCCGGGATCGGCACCAGGACGGAGGATTCCGCCCGGTCCGTCGCCGAGGATGGACACATGCCCACCGGAGAGACCGGCCGGGGCGACCAACCGGAGCTGATCATGAGCGCACTCGCCCGCCCCCGACACCACCGCGTCATCGCCGGCGTCTGCGCCGGCATCGCGAAGCGCTTCGGGCTCGCCCCCTGGACGGTCAGGATCATCTTCCTGGTGTCCTGCCTGCTGCCCGGACCGCAGTTCCTGATCTACCTGGCGCTCTGGCTGATCCTCCCCCAGGAGCCGTGACCCGGCCCGGACCGGGCAGCCGGTCCGGACAGCCCGAAGGGCCGCCTCCCCCGCCGCGTGCGGGGAGGCGGCCCTTCGGCCGTTTCGGGGCGGGTCAGCCCAGGCCCGGCAGGGCGCCGCCACCGGGCAGGCCGCCGCCGAGCGCACCGGTCACGGTGCTGACGCCGGGCGCCTGGGTCAGGCCCTCGGCGCCGGGCACCGGGAGCGGCAGGCCACGCGGGGTGGCGGCCTCGGCGACCGGGGCGGTGGCCTCGTCGGTCATCGGGGCGGTGTGCTCGGTGACCGGCGCGGTCATCGGCTGGGCGGACTCCGGGGCCTGCGCCACCGGGGCGGCCACGTCCGGGTTGAGGTTGCCGACCGCCTGGGTCACCGGCGCGGTGGCGGGCAGCTGGCTGACGGTGCTGGTGGCCGCTCCGGTCAGCGCACCCGAGTGGGCGAGCGCTCCGGTCGGGAGGCCGAGCCCACCGGGCGTGGCGGCGGAGGCGGAACCGGCAGCCGCAGCCGCGAGCGCGACGCCGAGCGCGGCGGTCCCGGCAGCCTTCAGAGTGGCCTGCTTCATGAGTTGGTCCTCGTGTCCTCGTCGGTGGCCGACGTCGCGGGCGGGAGTCCGGAGACACCCACCGCTACGCCGTGTCAGCTCTGACTGGCACACCGTAGTGACAACGTCGCACGCAGATCAAAGGCGGTTAACTCTCCCGGCTGAATAGTCAGATGAGCGCGAGGTCACGGCGAAGACCTCGCGCTCGTCGGGTACCGCACGACGGACGGTCAGGCGCCGGCGCCCGCACCCGTGCTGAACAGCCACTCCGCCTTCAGCTCGGCGTAGCCAGGCTTGATCACGTCGTTGATCATCGCGAGCCGCTCGTCGAACGGCAGGAACGCGGACTTCATCGCGTTCACGGTGAACCACTCCAGGTCGCCCAGGGTGTACCCGAAGGCGTCCACCAGGTGGCCGAACTCCTGGCTCATGCTGGTGCCGCTCATCAGCCGGTTGTCGGTGTTCACGGTGACCCGGAACTTCAGCCGGCTGAGCAGACCGATCGGGTGCTCGGCGTACGAAGTCGCCGCCGCCGTCTGCAGGTTGGAGGTCGGGCACATCTCCAGCGGGACCCGCTTGTCGCGCACGTACGCGGCCAGCCGGCCGAGCTCGACGGTGCCGTCCTCGTGCACCGTGATGTCGTCGATGATCCGGACGCCGTGGCCGAGCCGGTCGGCGCCGCAGCACTGCAGGGCCTCCCAGATCGACGGCAGGCCGAAGGCCTCGCCGGCGTGGATGGTGAAGTGGTTGTTCTCGCCCTTGAGGTAGTCGAAGGCGCCCTGGTGCCGGGTGGGCGGGTGGCCCGCCTCGGCGCCGGCGATGTCGAAGCCGACCACGCCCTGGTCCCGGTAGCGGTTGGCCAGTTCGGCGATCTCCTGGGACCGGGCGGCGTGCCGCATCGCGGTGAGCAGGGTGCCGACCCGGATCCGGTGGCCGGCCGCGCGGGCGTTCGCCTCGCCGAGCCGGAAGCCCTCGTTGACCGCCTCGACCACCTGGTCGAGGGTCAGGCCCTGCTCCAGGTGCTGCTCCGGGGCGTACCGCACCTCGGCGTAGACCACACCGTCGGCGGCCAGGTCCTCGGCGCAGTCGGCGGCGACCTTGACCAGCGCCTCGCGGGTCTGCATCACGGCGCAGGTGTGCGCGAAGGTCTCCAGGTAACGGACCAGCGAGCCGGAGTCGGCCGCCTCCCGGAACCAGACCCCGAGCTTGACCGGGTCGGTGGTGGGGAGACCCTCGTAACCGCAGGCCGCGGCCAGCTCGACGATGGTCTCCGGGCGCAGCCCGCCGTCGAGGTGGTCGTGCAGGAGCACCTTCGGGGCGCGGGCGATCTGGGCGGCGTCGGGGATGCGGGGGCCTGTGGTGCCCGCGGTAACAGGGATCTGCTTCTCCATTGCGGGAGTGTAGCCCCTACGCGCGTAGATTCACCATGCGGTGCATCACTTTCCCCCGCCCGGGGAGCGCCGGTTGGGCCGGTCGGCCCACCCGGCGACCGGTCAGCCCGGCAACCCCTCAGCCCTTCAGCCGGTGCTTGAGCCCGAGCAGCGCGCCGGACAGCCCGTGCGGGACCAGCCAGCTCAGGTCCGCGCGGTCCGCCGCGTCAAACCGGTACTTGTACGGCTCGGTGCCGCGGAGGAAGTCGAAGGTGGTCAACTTCCGCTCCGCGCAGGCCCGGACGGCCTCGGCGATGATCGCGGTGCCGAGCCGCAGCGGCGCCCAGGCCGGGTCCCAGCCGATCTGGTAGTAGGCGAAGGTGTCGCCCCAGAGGAAGCCGTACAGGCCGCCGACCACCTCCCCCTCGTGCTCGGCGAGCAGGAAGGCGGGCCCGGCGCCGGGCCGGGCCCGCTCCAGCAGCCGGGTGTGCAGCGGCAGCCGCCGGTGGTCGAAGGTGGTGCCCCGGCCCAGCGCGTTCCGGCGGAGCCGGTGCAGCCGCACCACGGTGTCCAGCAGCCCGGGCGGGGCCTCGCCCGGCGGCACCCAGCGGAAGGTCACCCCGGCGGCGGCCAGCTTGCGCCCGTACCGGCGCAGGTCGGCCCGGAACTGCCGGGAGCCCAGCGCCTCGGCTCCCCCGGTCAGGTCGGCCCGGGGGCAGGACTGCCTGGACACCTCGCGCCGGGCGGCCGGCAGCAGCTCGCCGAGCAGCGGGTCGACGTCGGGGAACCAGAGCGTCTCGCGCCCGGCCAGCTCGGTCAGCCAGGCCCGGACCTCGGCCGCCCGGCCGGGCGCCACCGCGAAGCCGCCGTGGTCGGCGGCGCCGGGACCGGCGCCGAGCGGCGTCCGGCAGCCGACCGTGAACGGGAGCCGCGGATGCAGCCGCAGCCTGGTGCGGACCAGCGGCAGCACGGCCTGCACCGCACCGCCCTCGCCCCGCCAGACCACGATCTCGGCCGGGCCGCGCCCGCCGAGCGTCTCCCACCAGGACAGCACCCAGTCGGGGGTCAGGAACCACGACCCGCGCTCACCCAGCTCCGCCACCAACTCCCTCCAGCCGTCCACCAGTTCCGGTGTCAGCTGGTCGGGTGTGTACCGCTCGACCATGCCCGCCCCCCTCAGCTCCCGCTCAGCAGCCGCCGCGCAGTCGGTGCACGGCCGGGTGCAGCCCCGAGAGGATTGTGTCGAACCGGGCCCGGGTGGTGTCGGAGTTCACCCGAAGTCGGCTGATCCGCAGCGGGTTCGGCGGCAGCAGCGCGTCCTGCCGGTGGTCGAAGAGGAAGCCGAGCCGGTAGCCCAGCTCGCGCAGCACGGTGTCGGCGCCCGGGTCGAAGTTCCCGTTCGGGTAGGCGAACGCGGTCGGAGCCGCGCCCAGCCAGCCGGTCAGCAGCCGGTGTGCCTGCTCGATCTCGGTGCGCACCACGGCGGGCGCGCAGCGGTCCAGGCAGGGGTGCCCAAGGGTGTGGTTGCCGATCGCCACCCCGGCGGCTGCCAGCTCCGGCAACTCCCTCGCGGCCAGCTGCTGCTGACGGGCCGCCGGCCGGGCCGCGGTGGCCCGCAACTCGTCGAGCGCGGCCTGTCGTTCGAGATCCGGGAGCAGCTTCAGACGGCGTACCACGGCCCCGGCCGGCACCCCGGCCAGCGGGCCGGCGGTGCCGCCCTGCGCGGCCAGCTCGGCGGCCTCCCGCCACCAGAACGGCTGGTCCCCGTCGACCAGCCCGGCCACCACGAAGGCGGCGGCCGGCACCCCGTGCCGGGCGAGTACCGACAGGCCCCGGGTGAGCAGCGTCCGGTCGCCGTCGTCGAAGGTGACCAGCACGCTGCGCGGCGGCAGCGGGCGCCCCTCGGTGACGGCCCGTTCGACGGTGTCGAGGGTGACCGGGCTGGCGCTCCTGGTCAGCCGCTCCATCTGGGCGGCGAAGCTCACCGGGTCGTCCACCCCGTGGTAGGCGAGCACCGAGAGCCGGTGCGCGGCCCGGGCCCGGAAGAACGGCTGGAGCGGCGAGCGCCGCAGCAACCGGTCCAACCGGTCCCGCCGGGTCTCACCCGTCGCACCGCCGGCGATGCGCGCGGCCGTGTCCTGCTCCGACACGATTCCCCCTGGTTCGTTCCGTGCAGCCGTGCCTGCAGGCCCCCATCAATATCCCTCAATTTGGTAAAGAGCGGTATAAGTTCGGGAAGTTGACCCGCTCCTGGCCGGATTCCGACGCCCCGCACTGAGGTGCGGGAACGAACCGGCCGACCCCCGGCCGCAGCCCGGCCGGATCGGTGAAGACCCTGTGCGGACGACTACCGGGCGGTACGGGCTACCGACCCCGGACCACCTCGACCAACGGGGCCAGCTCCGGCCGCCCGGCCGCCTCACCGAGCGCCGCGTCGAGCGCCGCGCCGTTGGTGGGGCGCGCCTGTTCGAGCAGGTCCAGACCGGCCGGCGAGACCTCGGTGTAGATGCCGCGGCGGTCGGTCGGGCAGAGGTAGCGGGACAGCAGGCCGCGGTCCTCCAGCCGGGAGACCAGCCGGGTGGTCGCGCTCTGGCTGAGCACCACCGCCTCGGCCACCTCGCCCATCCGCAGGTGACCCCCCTCGCCCGAGTGCTGACGGCTCAACACGTCCAGCAGCGAGAACTCCCGCACGCTCAGCCCGTGCGCCGCCTGCAGCTCGCGCTCCAGCCTGGCCTCGATCCGGCCGTGCAGCGCCGCCAGCGCGCACCAGCCCTGCGCGAGTCCGCGTCCCACCGTCTGCTCACCGCTCTGCACCACCGGGGCCTCCTGCCTCTCGGGTCCAGGATAGCGACCCACCGAAATATCCCGCGTTTGCAAGTATCCAGCGTCTGCATTTATTGTTCAAGCATGCAACCAGCTCCCGCAACCAGTTCGAGGACCTCGCGCAGCAGCCTGCCGGCCCTGCTCGCCCTCGCCATCGGCGCCTTCGGCATCGGTACCACCGAGTTCGTGATCACCGGGCTGCTCCCAGAGATCGCGACCGACTTCGACGTCTCGATCCCGACCGCCGGCATCCTGGTCACCGGCTACGCGCTCGGCGTGGTGGTCGGCGCCCCACTGCTCACCGCGCTCGGCACCCGGATCCCGCGCAAGCGGATGCTGATGCTGCTGATGGGCGTGTTCGTGATCGGCAACCTGCTCTCCGCCGTCACGCCGAGCTTCGAACTACTGATCGCCGGACGGGTGGTGACCTCGCTCGCGCACGGCGCCTTCTTCGGCATCGGCGCGGTGCTCGCCGCCGAACTGGTCGCCCCCGACCGCAAGGCGGGCGCGATCGCCACCATGTTCACCGGCCTCACCGTGGCCAACGTGGTCGGCGTCCCGCTCGGCACCCTGATCGGCCAGCAGCTCGGCTGGCGGGTCACCTTCGCCCTGGTCGCCGCCGTCGGCGTGGCCGGGATCGCCGGGATCGCACTGCTCGTCCCCGAGCTGCCGCGCCCCCGGGTGGCCGCCCGGCTGCGCCAGGAGCTGTCCGCCTTCCGCAACGTCCAGGTCGGCCTGGCGATGGCGATGACGGTGCTCGGCTTCGGCGGGGTGTTCGCCGCCATCACCTACATCGCGCCGATGATGACCGGCCCGGCCGGCTTCGCCGACTCCTCGGTCACCTGGCTGCTGGTGCTGTTCGGCCTCGGCATGGTGATCGGCAACCTGGTCGGCGGCCGATTCGCCGACCGGGCCCTGATGCCGCTGCTGTACGTCTCGCTCGGCCTGCTCAGCCTGACCCTGCTGGCGTTCACCTTCACCGCGCACAGCCAGCCGGCGGCCGTGGTCACCGTGCCGCTGCTCGGCTTCTTCGGCTTCGCCACCGTCCCCCCGCTGCAGAAGCGGGTGCTGGACCAGACCGCCCAGGCCCCGACCCTGGCCTCCGCCGTCAACATCGGCGCCTTCAACCTCGGCAACGCCCTCGCCGCCTGGCTCGGCGGCGTGGTCATCTCGGCCGGCTACGGCTACACCGCGCCGAACCTGGTCGGCGCCGCGCTCACCGGCTCGGCCCTGCTGCTGGCGGTGCTCTCCGCCGTGCTGGAGCGGCGGACCGCCGCGCCGGTCCGCCTCGGCGCGGCGGCGTGACGGACGGCGCGGGGCCGTGGCGGACGGCGCGGGGCAGCTCAGTCGTGGTCGAGCAGCCGCCCCCGGCGGGACAGCACGAAGTCCCGGAACACGACCGCCGGCGGGGCGAGCGGACGGCCAGTCACCCAGGCCAGGCCGATCGCCCGCCGGGTGCGCGGGGAGGTCACCTCCAGCTCCACCACGCCGGGCCGGGGCACCAGCGCCGGGGGCAGCAGGGCCACCCCGAGACCGGCGGCGACCAGTCCGCGCAGGGTCTCCGCCTCCTCGCCCTCGAACGCGATCCGGGGCGAGAACCCCGCCTCCGCGCAGAACCCGTCGGTGATCACCCGCAGGCCGTACCCCTCCCCGACCGCGACGAACGGATCCTCGGCCACCTCCGCCAGCCTGATCCGGCGCCGCCCGGCCAGCCGGTGGTCGGCCGGGACGGCCAGGTGCAGCCGCTGCTCGTCCAGCGGACGGGCCGTCAGCTCGGCGGCGACCGGCAGCGGGGAGACCAGGCAGAGGTCCAGCTCCCCGTCCCGCAACCGCTCCAGCATCGCCGTGACGTGGTCCTGCACCAGTTGGAACCTGACCTGCGGATGCTCCACCCGGAAGCCCCGCAGCAGCGCCGGGACGGCGTCCGACCCCATCGTGTGCAGGAAGCCGAACGCGACCCGGCCGACCGTCGGATCGGCCTCCGCCCTGGCCGTCTCCGCCCCGCGCTCCAGCTCGGCCAGCGCCCGCTCCACCGAGCCGAGCAGCAGCCGGCCGGCCCGGGTCAGCCGCACCGTCCGCCCCTGCCGGGCCAGCAGCTCCACCCCGAGCTCCGCCTCCAGCCGGGCCACCGACCGGGACAGCGTCGGCTGCGGCATCCCGAGCAGCTGGGCCGCCTGGGTCACGTGCTCCAGCCGGGCCACCGCCGCGAACTGCGCCAACTGCGGGGCGAGCAGTGCGAGATCGGTATCCGGCCCGAGGGCGGCCACGGTCAGCGGCGGTGAGCTGCTCTCATGCGACATGGCATGAATTATCGACGAGTCATGCATTGGACGCATCAGCGGCCGACCCCCTAACTTCGCTTCCATGCCGCCTGCCAGTACCGGGGCATCCGCAGTCCAGCTGCCGGATGCCCTCCCCTCGCCACCCCCGGTCGCCTCCGCTCCGGCCGACACCCGGCACCGCCCCGGTGACCGCGCCTTCCGGCGCGCGAACCTGGCGCTGTTCGCCGCCGGGATCGCCACCTTCGTCCTGCTGTACTCCACCCAGGGCCTGCTGCCGCTGCTCTCCGCCGACCTCGACCTGACCCCCGGTCAGGCCAGCTGGACCGCCTCGGTGGCCACCCTCGGGCTCGCCCTGGCGCTGCTCCCGGCCAGCGCGCTGTCCGACCGGTACGGGCGGACGGCGGTGATGACCGCCTCCATGCTGGCCGCCGCCGGTATCGCACTGGCCCTGCCGTTCGCGCCGAACCTCACCACCCTGGTGATCCTGCGCGGCGTCCAGGGCGCCGCCCTCGCCGGACTGCCCGCCACCGCGATGGCGTACCTGGCCGAGGAGATCCACCCGAGCGCGCTGGCCTCCGCGATGGGCCTGTACGTGGCGGGCAACAGCATCGGCGGCATGGGCGGCCGGCTCGCCTCCGGCTGGGCGGGCGCGGCCTGGGGCTGGCGCTGGGGGCTTGCGGTCTCGGCCGTCCTCGCCCTCGCCGCCGCGCTGGCCTTCCGGCTGCTGATCCCGGCCGCCCGGCAGTTCCGGCGCACCCCGCTGGACGCCCGCGCGCTGGCCCGCACCGTCACCGGCCACCTGCGCAACCCGCTGCTGCTCCGGCTCTACTCCCTCGGTCTGCTCTTCATGGCCGTCTTCGGCGCGGTCTACAACACCGTCGGGTACCGGCTGACCACCGCCCCCTTCGACCTCCCCGAGTCGGTGGCCGCGTCGATCTTCGTGGTCTACCTGGTCGGCACCGTCTCCTCGGCCTGCGCCGGCCGCCTGGTCGGCCGGCTCGGCCGGCGCGGCACCCTCTACGTCGCGATCGGCACCACCACCGCCGGCCTGCTGCTCTCGCTCGCCGACACCCTGGCCGCCGTCCTGCTCGGCCTGGTCCTGATCACGGCCGGCTTCTTCGCCGGCCACGCCACCGCCTCCTCCTCGGTCGGCCGCACCGCCACCGAGGGCCGCGCCCAGGCCTCCGCCCTCTACCTGATCGCCTACTACCTGGGCAACAGCCTCGGCGGCACCCTGGGCGCCGACGCCTACCACTCCACCGGCTGGCCAGGCGCGGCGGCCGTCGGCCTGGTCGCGATGACCCTGGCCGCCGGCGTCACCCTGTACGCCACCCGCAAGGCAGTCATCACCCGCCGCGCCGTCAGCACACTCCGGGTATGAGCATCGGCCCGGCCACGTACGCCAGGCTCCGTGAGATCGCCGCTCACCTGCCGGCCGTCCCGGGGATCGGCAAGGTCGAGATCGCGAACGGCGAGATCGTCATGACGATGTCCCCGGTGCGACGGCACGAACTCGCGGTGCTCAGGCTGGCGCGCCAGCTGAACGCCCAACTCCCCAGCACCCACCCGGGCCACACCGCACACCCCGGCGCGGGCCTGGAAGACCCCGGGCTCGGGCGCCTCCGCTGCCCGGACCTGATGGTCTTCGCGGAGGCGGCACTGGAGAGCACGGCGCCTTCGCTGCATCCGCACGAGGTCCTGCTGGTGGTCGAGATCGTCTCCAACCCCGAGAACGACTACGAGAACAAGGTCCACGACTACGCGGCGATGGGCATCCCGCTCTACCTGCTGGTCGATCCGCGCGAGGGTACCGGCATCGTGCACTCCGAGCCCGGCTTCGCCGTTCGCGAGAAGTTCGTCTTCGGCGACACCGTCCCGGTCGGCCCCTGGACGCTCGACACCGGCGGGCTGCTCACCTACGGCTGAGGCCGGGCGGTCCTGGGTAGGTCAACGGGTGTCGCCGCACCGAGAGTTGGGACCGCCGTGCACCGGAGCCAGGACCGCACCGCCGAGCTGGACGCGTTCGTCGCCTTCGTCGCCGGGCTGCTCACCGCGCTGCTGGCGGCCCTCCTGCTGGCCGGGCTGAACGCCCTGGTGCCGGTCGGCCCCGGGCTGCGGCAGCTGGGGTACGGGCTGATCGGCGTCGCCGGGGCGGCGGGCCTGGTGCTCAGCTACCTGCGACTGCGTGCCCGGTGAACGGCGCGGAGCCCCGGCAGGCGGGCTGCCGGGGCTCACTGGGCGGTGCGGGTGTCACGCGATCCGGTCGAGCACGATCGGGTTCGCGGTGAACGCGGTGCCGGCGGGCGCGATGGTGACGCCACCGGCCAGCGCCTCGATCGCGTAGTCGTAGCGCTCGGGGGTGTCGGTGTGCAGGGTCAGCAGCGGCTGACCGGCCGTCACCAGGTCGCCCGGCTTGGCGTGCATCTCGACACCCGCGCCGGCCTGCACCGGGTCCTCCTTGCGGGCCCGGCCGGCGCCCAGGCGCCAGGCGCAGACACCGACGGCGTACGCGTCCAGGCCGGTCAGCACACCGGTGGCGGAGGCGGTGATCACGTGCTGCTCGCGGGCCACCGGGAGCGGGGCGTCCACGTCGCCGCCCTGCGCGGAGATCATCCGGCGCCAGTGGTCCATCGCGGAGCCGTCCCGCAGCGCGTCGGCCGGGTCCTTGCCGTGCACGCCCGCCGCCGCGAGCATCTCGCGGGCCAGCGCCAGGGTCAGCTCGACCACGTCGGCGGGGCCGCCGCCGGCCAGCACCTCGACCGACTCGCGGACCTCCAGCGCGTTGCCCGCGGTGAGACCGAGCGGGGTCGACATGTCGGTGAGCAGCGCGACGGTGTTGACCCCGGCCGCCTTGCCCAGGCCGACCATGGTGCGGGCCAGCTCCTGGGCGTCGGCCAGGTTCTTCATGAAGGCGCCGGAGCCGACCTTGACGTCCAGCACCAGGGCGCCGGTGCCCTCGGCGATCTTCTTGGACATGATCGAGGAGGCGATCAGCGGGATCGCCTCGACCGTGCCGGTCACGTCGCGCAGCGCGTAGAGCTTCTTGTCGGCGGGGGCCAGACCGTCACCGGCGGCACAGATCACCGCTCCGGCGCCGTGCAGGACCGACATCATCTCCTCGTTGGAGAGCAGCGCCCGCCAGCCGGGGATGGACTCCAGCTTGTCCAGGGTGCCGCCGGTGTGGCCGAGGCCGCGGCCGGAGAGCTGCGGGACGGCCGCGCCGCAGGCGGCGACCAGCGGGGCCAGCGGGAGGGTGATCTTGTCGCCGACCCCGCCGGTGGAGTGCTTGTCGGAGGTCGGAACGCCGAGCGCGGAGAAGTCCATCCGGACGCCGGAGCGGATCATCGCGTCGGTCCAGCGGCTGATCTCGCGCAGGTTCATGCCGTTCAGCAGGATCGCCATGGCCAGCGCGGACATCTGCTCGTCGGCGACCTCGCCGCGGGTGTAGGCGTCGATCACCCAGTCGATCTGAGGATCGGTCAGCTCGCCGCGGTCGCGCTTGGTCCGGATGACGG
Organism: Kitasatospora sp. NPDC101801; assembly: GCF_044766665.1. Taxonomy (NCBI): domain Bacteria; kingdom Bacillati; phylum Actinomycetota; class Actinomycetes; order Kitasatosporales; family Streptomycetaceae; genus Kitasatospora; species Kitasatospora sp. NPDC101801. Next base: position 19,052 of record NZ_JBIWML010000017.1, on the reverse strand, counting down.
AGGGGGCGTCCATGAGGGTTCTCCAGGAGGTTCGAAGAAGAGGAAATGCGAAGAGTGCCGCGAGGGAGCTGATCCCCCGCGACACTCTACGCGCGTAACTGCAGCGGTTGCCAGAGCCGCTCCGGCCCGGCCTGCGCGGCTTCGGTCAGCCCAGGTGCTCCGGGCCGAACGCGTCCGGCAGCACCTCGCTCATCGGCCGCAGCCCGGAGGGCAGGTCGACCAGCAGCTCGGGCCCGCCGTGCTCGTACAGCAGCTGACGGCAGCGCCCGCACGGCACCAGCAGCGCGCCCGCGCCGTCCACACAGGTGAACGCCACCAGCCGGCCGCCACCGCTCGCGTGCAGCGCCGAGACCAGCCCGCACTCGGCGCACAGCGCCAGACCGTAGCTGGCGTTCTCCACGTTGCAGCCGGTGACCACCCGGCCGTCGTCGACCAGCGCGGCGGCGCCGACCGGGAACTTGCTGTACGGGGCGTACGCGTGCCCCATCGCGTCCCGGGCGGCGGTCCGCAGCCGCTCCCAGTCGACCGACCCGGCGGTACGGTCCACCTGAGCGGCCGTCACTTGCCCTGCCCGCGCCGGTAGATCTGACCGTCCGCCTTCGGCATCCGCAGTCGCTGCGAGGCCAGTGCGAGCACCACCAGGGTGATCACGTACGGGGTGGCCACGATCAGCGGACGCGGCACCGAGTCGGTGGTGGCGAACCAGAGCGCCAGACCGCCGGCGACCACGAGGCTGATCGCCGCACCGCGGAACTGACGCCGGTACAGCTTCCAGAGCGCCAGCAGCGCCATCGCGATCGAGACGGTCAGCAGCAGCACGTGCACCGAGTCGGCGTCACGCAGCTGGAGGCTGTCGGTGAAGCCGAACAGGCCCGCACCCATCGCCAGGCCGCCCGGCATCCAGTTGCCGAAGATCATCGCGGCCAGACCGATGAAGCCCCGGCCCTGGGTCATGCCGTCCTTGTAGAAGTGCGCCGCGACCAGCGAGAGGTACGCGCCGGCCAGACCGGCGAACGCGCCCGAGGTGATCACCGCGAGGTACTTGTACTTGTAGACGTTGACGCCCAGCGACTCGGCGGCGGTCGGGTTCTCGCCGCAGGAGCGCAGCCGCAGACCGAAGACCGTCCGCCAGAGCACGAAGTAGCTGGCCACCACGAACACCGCGGCGATCACCACGACCACCGAGAGGTTGGAGACCAGGCCGCCGAGGATGCCCGCGACGTCGGAGACCAGGAACCAGTGGTGCGCCTCGATCTTGTCCAGCCAGTCGGCCAGACCAGGGACGGTGATGTACGGCAGCGGATCGGCCGGCGGGGACTGGTTCGCCCCGGCGCCGAAGGCCACGTAGTCGCGGTAGTAGATCCGGTTGACGTAGGCGCAGATGCCGGGGATCAGCAGGTTGATGCCGACGCCGGAGACGATGTGGTCGACGCCGAAGGTGACGGTGACCAGCGCGTGCAGCAGACCGCCGAGCGCACCGCCCGCCATGCCGGCCAGCAGGCCGACCCAGGGGTTGACCAGGTAGCCGACCCAGGCGCCGCAGAAGGTGCCGGCCACCATCATGCCTTCGAGACCGATGTTGACCACACCGGCCCGCTCGGCCCAGAGACCACCGAGACCGGCCATCGCGATCGGCACCGAGGCGCCGAGCGCGGCGGTGACCTGGCCCGAGGAGGTCAGACCGTGGTTGCCGGTGGCCGCGCCCACGGCGGAGAACAGCAGCAGGGCACCGGCGATCAGCAGCAGCACGACCGGGACGGTCAGCTTGCGCTTCTTGACGGGGGTACCCGGCGACTTCGGCCGGGCGGCAGTGGCGGTACTCATGCGGCCACCTCCTTCTTGGCAGCGGCGGCGGCCTGCGCGGCCAGCTCGGCGCCGACCTTCTGCTGCTGGCGCTTGAGGCCGTAGCGGCGCACCAGCTCGTAGGCGACGACGACGCAGATGACGATGGTGCCCTGCATGACGGTGACGATTTCCTGCGGGTAGTCGCCGTGGGTCGGGAGCTGGGTCCCGGCCACGTCGAGGAAGGCGAACAGCAGCGCCGAGAAGGCGATGCCGATCGGCGAGTTACGACCGAGCAGGGCGACCGAGATGCCGATGAAGCCGAGGCCGGGCTGGATGCCCTGGCCGAAGTAGTAGGAGCTGGAGAGCAGTTCGGGCAGACCGATCAGACCGGCGATGGCACCGGAGACCACCATCGAGGTGATCACCATCCGCTTGACGTTCACGCCGGAGGCGGTGGCGGCGCTCTCCGAGCGGCCGGTGGCGCGCAGGTCGAAACCGAACCGGGTCCGGGTCAGGGTGAACTGGAAGGCGACACCGACCAGGACGGCGATCACCAGGAAGCCCCAGAGGGTCCCGCCCGCGGTCTCCAGCGTGAAGAAGTGGCTGGACGCCGAGACCGGGTCGGTCTGGATGCTGTTGGTGGTGGTGCCCTTCTCCGGCGCGAAGATGCCGGGCACCAGCAGCAGGCCGACCACCGACGTGGCGATGGCGTTCAGCATGATGGTCGAGATGACCTCGCTGACGCCCCGGTAGACCTTGAGCAGGCCGGCGATGCTCGCCCACAGGCCACCGACCGCCATGGCGGTCAGCAGCAGCAGCGGGATCTGCAGGATCGCGGGCAGGTCCACCTGGCTGCCGACGAAGGCGGCGAACAGCACGCCCAGCTTGTACTGGCCGTCGACGCCGATGTTGAAGAGGTTCATCCGGAAGCCGAAGGCGGCGGCGGCACCGGCCAGGTAGTACGTGGTGGCCCGGTTCAGGATGCCCACCTGGCCGTCCGAGGCCGTCCCGTACGTGAACAGCACGTCGAACGCCTCGAACGGCTCCTTGCCCGAGACCGCCAGCAGCACGCTGCAGATCACCAGGGAGAGCAGCACCGCGAGGACCGGGGCGGCGAGGCCGAGCACGATCTTCTCGGTGTCGAACCGCTTCTTCGCCACCGGTGCGGTGGCAGCGGGGTTGGGACTGGTCATGTGGGTTACTCCCCCGCCTGTGCGTCGGTGGCGGTGTCGTCGGTGGGCCGCGCGGGCTCGGTGATCTCGGCCACGAAGGCGTGCGCCTCGGCGACCGCCTCCGGGTCCGACTCGATGCGGCCGGTGGCCGCACCCGTCATCGCGGTGCCCAGGTCCTCGGCCGTCACGGTGGCCGGGTCGGCGTCGGCGACCAGCCGGCCGCGGTAGATCACCCGGATGGTGTCGGAGAGGCCGATCAGCTCGTCCAGGTCGGCGGAGATCAGCAGCACCGCCAGGCCCTCGCGCTGGGCGGCCCGGATCTGCTCCCAGATCTGCGCCTGCGCACCGACGTCCACGCCACGGGTGGGGTGGGAGGCGATCAGCAGCTTGGGGTGGTGGCTCATCTCGCGGCCGATGATCAGCTTCTGCTGGTTGCCACCGGAGAGCGAGGCCGCGGTGACCTCGATGCCGGGCGTGCGGACGTCGTACTCCTCGACGATCCGCCGGGTGTCCTTGCGGGCCCCGGCCGGGTCCAGCAGCAGGCCCTTGGAGTTGGGCTCCTCGGTGACGTGACCGAGGATCCGGTTCTCCCAGAGCGGGGCCTCCAGCAGCAGGCCGTGCTTGTGCCGGTCCTCGGGGATGTAGCCGATCCCGGCCTCGCGGCGGGCCCGGGTCAGCGTCCCGGTCAGGTCCTTGCCGTCCAGCGTGACGGCGCCGCCGTCCAGCGGCAGCATGCCCATGATGGCCTCGACCAGCTCGGCCTGGCCGTTGCCCTCGACGCCGGCGATGCCGAGGATCTCGCCCTTGCGGATCCGCAGCGAGATGTCGTCCAGCACCACGCGCTCGACGCCCTCGGCGTCCGCCTTGGCGATCCGCAGGGTGTCGACCCTGAGCATCTCGGTCTCGGTGACGGTCGACTCGCGGCTCTCCGGGGAGGGCAGCTCGGCACCGACCATCAGCTCGGCCAGCTGACGGGCCGTCACGGTGCGCGGGTCGGCGTCGCCGACCGTGGTGCCGCGGCGGATGACGCTGATCGCGTCGGCCACCGAGAGCACCTCGTGCAGCTTGTGCGAGATGAAGATGACGGTGACGCCCTCGGCCTTGAGCTCGCGCAGGTTGCCGAAGAGCGCGTCGACCTCCTGGGGCACCAGCACGGCGGTGGGCTCGTCCAGGATCAGGATCTTGGCACCCCGGTAGAGCACCTTGAGGATCTCCACCCGCTGGCGGTCCGCCACGCCGAGGTCCTCGACCAGCGCGTCCGGGCGGACGCCCAGGCCGTACTGGTCGGAGATCTCGCGGATCTTCGCCTTGGCCTTGGCTCCTATCCCGTAGAGCTTCTCGCCGCCCAGGACGACGTTCTCCCACACCGTCAGGTAGTCGGCCAGCATGAAGTGCTGGTGCACCATGCCGATGCCGCGCGCGATGGCGTCCCCGGGGGTGTTGAACTCGACCTGCTCGCCGTTGATGGCGATGGTGCCCTCGTCCGGCTTCTGCATGCCGTAGAGGATCTTCATCAGGGTGGACTTGCCCGCCCCGTTCTCGCCCATCAGGGCGTGCACGGTGCCGGGGGCCACGGTGATGTCGATGTCGTGGTTGGCCACGACGCCGGGGAAGCGCTTGGTGATGCCGCGCAGTTCGACGGCCGGTGTCGCCGTCCCCGCGCTGGGGTTGCCGCCCGTGGGGGTCGGGGCGGGTTCGGAAGCGGTGATGGCGATCTCCTGGTGGTCACAGGGCGCGTCGTTGCGCTGGAGAAGGCTTGGGGGAACGGGCGAGGCCCGGTGGCGCGCGTCGTATGCGCACCCGCCGGGCCCCGCCCTGATGCTCTGTCAATCATGCGCGCTGACCGGAGCGGTCGGCGGCAGGCTGAGCGAGTGTCAGCCGGTGGTGGTCGGGATCTTGGTGGCGCCCGAGGTGATGGCCGTGGTGGCCGCGTCCAGCTTCGCCTGGATGTCGGAGATGTAGCCGCCGGTGGTGGCCAGCGACACGCCCTTCTCCTTCAGGTCGAAGTTCTTGGTGCCCGTGATCGGGGTGCCCTTCTTGAAGGCGTCGATGTACGAGAACACCGCGGTGTCGACGTTCTTCACCATCGAGGTGAGGATGCGCTCCTTGTACTTGGACAGGGCCGGCTGGGCGGCCTGGTCCGAGTCGACGCCGATGGCCCACTTCTTCGCGTTGAAGACGGCCTCGATGGCGCCGTTGCCGGAGGAGCCGGCGGCGGAGTAGATGACGTCCGCGCCCTTGTCGATCTGGCCCTGCGCGGCGTCCTTGCCCTTGCCCGGGTCGTTGAAGCCCGAGAAGTCCGGCGGGGTGGTGAGGTAGGTGGTCTCCACCTTGATGTCCGGGGTGACCGACTTGGCGCCCGCGACGTAACCGGCCTCGAACTTCTTGATCAGCTCGGACTGCACGCCACCGATGAAGCCGATGTGCTTCGCGGTGCTCTTCGAGGCGGCGGCGACGCCGGCCAGGTACGAGCCCTCCTGCTCCGAGAACGTCAGCGAGGTGACGTTGGTCGGCTGGGTGGAGGAGCCGGAGTCGATGATCGCGAACTTGACGTTCGGGTTCTCCTTGGCGACCTTCTCGACGGCGCCCTGGTAGACGAAGCCGACGGCGATGATCGGGTTGAAACCACCGGTCACCAGCGTCTTGAGGCGGGTCTCCTTGTCGGCCTCGGCCTCACCGGTCTTGGCCTCGGCCTCGGTGATCTGCACGCCGAGGTCGGCCTTGGCCTTGTCCAGGCCCCGGGCGGCGGAGTCGTTGAACGACTGGTCGCCACGGCCACCGATGTCGTAGGCCATGCCGACCTTGATGCCGGAGGCGCTGCCGGACGCCGAGGCGCCGGTGTTGTTGTCCGTGCTCTTTGCGCCGCAAGCGGCGAGCGAGGCGATGCCCAGGGAACCCGAGAGCACAACCGCGGCGAGCTTCATTGAACGGCGCAAGGGAGTATCTCCTTCTCACACACCCGTATGGCGTGGTCGAGCGCCACCGTAACGCGCGTAGAACACGGTTGTGTTACGGGCAGGAAGGGCATTCGGGTTGTTATCAAAACGTGGTGCTACGTCAGGACGAACCGGACATATGACCACGCTTGCCACACCGGAATGTCACTACTCCCTGGTAGTGCTCCGCCACTCTACGCCGACCGGGGCCAACGGTCTCAGACTCGGCCGTACTCCAGCGCCAGGGCCGCGAACAGCTCCACGCCGATCGCGATCGACCGCTCGTCCACGTCGAAACGGCCCTGGTGGAGGTCGCGGACGGTGCTGTCGTGCGGGCTCCGGACGCCGAGCCGGGCCAGCGCGCCGGGGGCGTGCTCCAGGTACCAGGAGAAGTCCTCGCCGCCGAGACTCTGCTCGGTGTCCTCCACCACCGGGCCCGCGCCGGCCGCGAAGCGGCCGGTCATCGCCGCCTCCAGCTGGCTGATCGACTCGTGCTCGTTCACCACCGGCGGGACGCCGCGGTGGTAGTCCACCGTCCACTTGGCCCGGTACAGCTCGGCCAGCTTGGCGGTCAGCTCGTGCAGCGCGTCCGGCGCCTCGCGCCAGCCGGCCAGCTCCAGGCAGCGGACGGTGCCCTCCAGCTCGGCGTGCTGCGGGATCACGTTCGAGGTGGTGCCGGAGGCGATCCGGCCCCAGACCAGGCTGACGCCCCAGCGCGGGTCCATCCGGCGGGCCAGCGCGGGCGGCAGGTCGGAGGCCAGCCGGGCCACCGCGGTGACCAGATCGGTCGTCAGGTGCGGGCGGGCGGTGTGGCCGCCGGGCCCGTCCAGGTGCAGCACCAGCCGGTCGCAGGCGGAGGTGATCGCGCCGACCTTGAGGCCGATCCGGCCGACCTGGACCTTGGGGTCGCAGTGCACCGCGAAGATCCGGCCGACGTCCGCCATCCCGCCCGCCTCGATGACGTCCAGCGCACCGCCGGGCATCACCTCCTCGGCGGGCTGGAAGATCAGCCGCACCGGCTGCTTCAGCTCGCCCGTCCGGGCCGCCTGGGCCAGCACCAGTGCGGTGCCGAGCACCACCGAGGTGTGCACGTCGTGGCCGCAGGCGTGCGCCCGGCCGGGCAGCGTGGAGCGGTAGGGGGCCTCGGTCTTGGCGTCGTCGATCGGCAGCGCGTCGATGTCCGCCCGGAAGGCCAGGAACGGGGTGCCCGGCTTGTGGCCGGCGGGCAGGATGTCGACCGTCATCCCGGTGCCGCCCGGCAGCAGCTTGGGCGAGAGCCCGGCGGCCAGCAGCCGCTCCCGGAGCAGCCGGGTGGTGCGGAACTCCTGCCGACCGAGCTCGGGGTGCCGGTGCAGGTCACGGCGGAAGGCGATCAACTCCGCCTGGTAGGCCCGTACCCGTGCGCGCAGGTCCGATCCGGGGCGGGCGGGGGTGAGAGTGGCCTGAGCGGCGGGCTGAGGATCGTTCACCTCAACAAGACTAGGCCGGTGGTGGGGTTTTGGCCCGGCTTCCGCCGAACTGGTCCCCGGATGGGTGCATACCGGCCCCGCAGCTGGGTATGACATACCGTTTCGTCCGCCTTCCGTGCTCGCTGATCTGTGCAACGAGCGGTCCCGGGGCAGGACACGGCGCGGACCCCCCGGGCGGCGCGCCCCCGTCCGCCTCGACGGCCCGGCTGACGGACGGTCAGCTCCGCTGCCCGGCGCGGACGCGGACACCCGGGCGGGACGGTCCGGAGGCGGCGGGGACCACGGTCGGGGTCCGGGCCAGGCCCCCTGCGATGATCGGCGGCAACGACCGAACCAGACCTGGGAGTGGAAATGACCGAGCGGAAGGTGGCCGTGGTCACCGGTGCCAGCAGCGGCATCGGTGCGGCGACGGCCCGACGGCTGGCCGCGGACGGCTTCGAGGTGGTGGTGACGGCCCGCCGGACCGACCGGGTCGAGGCCCTGGCCAAGGAGATCGGCGGACGGGCCTACACCGTCGACGTGACCGACCGGACGGCGGTGGACGCGTTCGCCGCCGAGGTCGGCCCGGTCGACGTGCTGGTCAACAACGCCGGCGGCGCGATCGGCGCGGAGAGCGTCGAGAACGGCGACCCGGCCGACTGGCTGGCGATGTACCAGGTGAACGTGCTCGGGGTGCTGCACGTGACGCAGGCCCTGCTGCCCGCGCTGCGGGCGAGCGGCGACGGCACCGTACTGGTGCTCAGTTCGACCGCCGCGCTGGCCGCGTACGAGGGCGGCGGCGGGTACGTGGCGGCGAAGACCGCCGCGCACACCGTGGCGGCCACCCTGCGGCTGGAGCTGTGCGGCGAGCCGATCCGGGTGATCGAGATCGCACCCGGCATGGTGAAGTCCGAGGGGTTCGCGGTCACCCGGTTCCGGGGCGACGAGGAGAAGGCGGCGGCGGTCTACGCGGGCGTGGCCGAACCGCTCAGCTCCGAGGACGTCGCCGACACCGTCTCCTGGGCGGTCACCCGGCCGCCGCACGTCAACATCGACCTACTGGTGGTCCGGCCGCGCGCCCAGGCGGCCAACCACAAGGTGCACCGGGGCTGACCACCGTCCGTCGTCGGGGTGGCCGACCCGGTCGGCCACCTCAACGAACATGACAACGTCACGACTTGATAGCTCGATCGAGTGAATTCGACATGACCCTTCCTCAATTGACGAACCCTCAACTACCGTGGTGCCGCTGCCCGGGCGGTCCACAAGATCCCTGGTCCCGGGCCTGGGCGAGCGGTTCCGTACGGAACCGCTGACCACCTACGTTTCGTCTCTGGAGCATCTCCCCTTCCCGCCCTCACGAGGAGGACCCGCTGTCCAGTGACATCCCGCCGCAACGGTTCGACCTGCCGTTGCTGGTGCCGTCCCTGCTCGGGCTTCACCGTTTCAACGAGGCCGACCCCGGCGCCGCCGAGGAGGCCCTCCTGGCCTGCTGCGGTAGTCACCGCTGGGCCCTCCGGCTCACCGCACACCGCCCCTACCCCGACATAGAGGCCCTGTTGGCCGCCGCCAGCGAGGCGTCCTACGACCTGCGTCCGGCCGATCTGGCCGAGGCGCTGGCCGACGAGAGCTGGATGCCGCAGCCGCTGCTCGGCATGTGCGCACCCGGCAGCCAGGCCGCGCACACCGCACTGCGGGCCGCCCACGCGGCGTACGAGGCGCGCTTCGGCCACGTCTTCGTGGTCTGCCTGGACGGGATCGAACCGGAGGAGATGCTCGACACCGTGCTCACGTCCGTACGGACCAGGCTCGCCAACGACCCGGACGAGGAGCGGCTGATCGCGGCCGACGAGCTGCGCCGGATCGCCCTGACCCGGCTGGAGCACCTGGTCGCCTCGGCCGCCGCCCGGTCGGGCAACTGACCCGGCCGCCGCCACTGCCGGGCCGGCGGTGGCGGCGGCGTCGGGAGCGTCCCCGGAGGTGAGCCGCCGTCAGGAGGAAGCCCTCGCGCCGCCGCGGGACCATCACGCAGAGTCACATTCGGGGGTCCGATTAGGCCGTGCGTGCCTGATTGATCACACCTGACACCCCCGGAGGCGGTTCACGACACGGCGTCGATAGGATGCTGGCGGCCGGAGGACCGTACCGGCCGGGCTGACCGACACCGAAGCCGGCCGAGCCCCCAATCCGCTTCCGGAGGGTTTTCCGTGCCGGCTGGAACGCTGTACCGCGGCCGGGAAGGCATGTGGAGTTGGGTGGCTCATCGAGTCACCGGCGTCCTCATCTTCTTCTTCCTGTTCGCCCATGTTCTCGACACCGCACTCGTGCGGGTGTCCCCCGAGTCGTACGACACCGTCATCGCGACGTACAAGACACCGCTGGTGAACCTGATGGAGTACGGCCTCACCGCCGCCATCCTGTTCCACGCCCTGAACGGCCTCCGGGTCATCGCGGTGGACTTCTGGTCCAAGGGCCCGAAGCTCCAGAAGCAGATGCTCTGGACCGTCGTGGGTGTCTGGGTCGTCCTGCTGGCGGCGTCGTTCTACCACATCCTCCAGCACACGCTGCGTACCTGGTTCGGGGGCTGATCCGCGATGGCTACTGACGCCAACGAGACCCTGGTGGTTCCCTCGCTCCAGGCCCACACGGGCCAGGGCCTGGGCACCGGGAACCCCGCCGACGCCTTCGTCGTCGAGCCCCCCCGTGCGCGTACCAAGAAGACCCCTCGGCGTACCCGCACCAACTTCGAGATGCTCGCCTGGCTGTTCATGCGCCTGTCGGGTGTCCTGCTGGTCGTGCTGATCCTCGGTCACCTGCTGATCATGCTGGTGCTCGACGGTGGCGTGTCGAAGATCAACTTCGCCTTCGTGGCGGGTCGCTGGGCCTCGCCGTTCTGGCAGGGCTGGGACCTGCTGATGCTGTGGCTCGCCATGCTGCACGGCAGCAACGGCATGCGCACGGTCATCAACGACTACGCGGAGAAGGACTCCACCAGGCTGTGGCTGAAGACCCTGATGGGCGCCGCGACCGTGTTCACGGTCCTGCTCGGCACCCTGGTGATCTTCACCTTCGACCCGAACATCTAATCGGCCAGCCAGAGGCGACGTAGACCCCATGCAGATTCACAAGTACGACACCGTCATCGTCGGCGCCGGTGGCGCGGGCATGCGCGCGGCCATCGAGTCGACCCAGCGCAGCCGCACCGCGGTGCTGACCAAGCTGTACCCCACCCGCTCCCACACCGGCGCGGCCCAGGGCGGCATGTGCGCCGCCCTCGCCAACGTCGAGGAGGACAACTGGGAGTGGCACACCTTCGACACGATCAAGGGTGGTGACTACCTGGTCGACCAGGACGCCGCCGAGATCATGTGCAAGGAGGCGATCGACGCCGTTCTCGACCTGGAGAAGATGGGCCTCCCGTTCTCCCGGACCGAGCAGGGCCGGATCGACCAGCGGCGCTTCGGCGGCCACACCCGCAACCACGGCGAGGCGGCGGTCCGCCGCTCCTGCTACGCGGCCGACCGCACCGGTCACATGATCCTGCAGACGCTGTTCCAGAACTGCGTCAAGCACGGCGTCGAGTTCTTCAACGAGTTCTACGTCCTGGACCTGCTGATCAACGACGGCAAGACCGCGGGCGTCGTCGCCTACGAGCTGGCCACCGGCGAGATCCACGTCTTCCAGGCCAAGTCGGTGGTCTTCGCCTCCGGCGGCACCGGCAAGTTCTTCAAGGTGACCTCCAACGCGCACACCCTGACCGGCGACGGCCAGGCGCTGGTCTACCGGCGCGGCCTGCCGCTGGAGGACATGGAGTTCTTCCAGTTCCACCCGACGGGCATCTGGCGGATGGGCATCCTGCTCACCGAGGGCGCCCGCGGCGAGGGCGGCATCCTCCGCAACAAGGACGGCGAGCGCTTCATGGAGCGCTACGCCCCGGTCATGAAGGACCTCGCGTCCCGTGACGTCTGCTCCCGCGCGATCTACACCGAGATCCGCGAGGGTCGCGGCTGCGGTCCGGACGGCGACCACGTCTACCTGGACCTCACGCACCTTCCGCCGGAGCAGCTGGACGCCAAGCTCCCGGACATCACCGAGTTCGCCCGGACCTACCTCGGCATCGAGCCCTACACGGACCCGATCCCGATCCAGCCCACGGCGCACTACGCGATGGGCGGCATCCCGACCAACGTCGAGGGCGAGGTGCTGCGCAACAACACCGACGTGGTGCCCGGCCTCTACGCGGCCGGCGAGGTGGCCTGCGTCTCGGTGCACGGCGCCAACCGCCTGGGCACCAACTCGCTGCTCGACATCAACGTGTTCGGCAAGCGGGCCGGGATCGCCGCCGCCGACTACGCGGGGACCGTCGACTTCACCGAGCTCCCCGAGAACCCGGCCGAGAAGGTCATCTCGATCATCGAGGGCCTCCGTGACTCCGAGGGCACCGAGTCGGTCGCGCAGATCCGCAAGGAGCTGCAGGAGACCATGGACACCAACGCCATGGTCTACCGCACCGGCGAGACCCTCAAGCAGGCCGTGGCCGACATCGCCGGCCTGCGCGAGCGGTACAAGAACGTCGCGATCCAGGACAAGGGCCAGCGCTACAACACGGACCTGCTGGAGGCCGTCGAGCTGGGCAACCTGCTCGACCTGGCCGAGGTGCTGGCCGTCTCCGCGCTCGCCCGCGAGGAGTCGCGCGGCGGTCACTACCGCGAGGACTTCCCGACCCGTGACGACGTGAAGTTCATGCAGCACACCATGGCGTACCAGGAGGTCGCCGCGGACGGCACCACCTCGATCCGCCTCGACTACAAGCCGGTCGTCACGACCCGCTACCAGCCGATGGAGCGTAAGTACTGATGAGCACTCCGACCGTGGAGAAGCACTCGGCCGCTCTGGACGCGGCCGAGGCCGGTGGCGTCAAGCTGATCACCGTGACCCTCAGGATCCGCCGGTTCAACCCGGAGGAGCTGCCGGACCCGGTGTGGGTCGACTACCAGCTGGAGATGGACCCGAAGGAGCGCGTCCTGGACGCCCTCAACAAGGTCAAGTGGGAGCAGGACGGCACGCTGACGTACCGTCGGTCCTGTGCGCACGGCATCTGCGGCTCCGACGCGATGCGGATCAACGGCCGCAACCGGCTGGCGTGCAAGACCCTGATCAAGGACGTCAACCCGGAGCAGCCGATCACGATCGAGGCCATCAAGGGCCTCGCGGTCCTCAAGGACCTGATCGTGGACATGGACCCGTTCTTCCAGGCGTACAAGGACGTCATGCCGTTCCTGATCACCAACGGGAACGAGCCGACCCGCGAGCGCCTGCAGACCGCCGAGGACCGCGAGCGGTTCGACGACACCACCAAGTGCATCCTGTGCGCCGCGTGCACCTCGTCCTGCCCGGTGTTCTGGAACGACGGCCAGTACTTCGGCCCGGCCGCCATCGTCAACGCGCACCGCTTCATCTTCGACTCGCGCGACGAGGGTGCCGAGCAGCGCCTGGAGATCCTGAACGACCGTGAGGGCGTGTGGCGTTGCCGCACCACCTTCAACTGCTCCGAGGCCTGCCCGCGTGGCATCGAGGTCACCAAGGCGATCCAGGAAGTGAAGCGGGCCCTGGTGACCCGCCGCTTCTAGTCGTCGCCACACCCCGAGGGCCCGTCCTAAGATCTCCGGACGGGCCCTCGGTCGTCGGCCTTGGACCGACCGGTCCTACTTCAGCAGACCGCGGTCCTTCGGGTTGGTCACCCCGGTGAAGGTGAGCAGGTGCCGGCCGGCGGTGACGGCGTAGAGGTTGCCGTCGGCGCTGCTGTCCAGGGTCGGGTAGTCGGCGACCGGGAAGCTGCCGACCACGGCGCCCGCCGCCGGGGCGGCGAGGGCGGCGAAGTCGTACGTGCCGTCGGCGGCCTTCGGGACGGCGTACTCCCGGAGCTGACCGGTCGCCAGCTCGCGCGACCGCAGGGTGAGCGAGCCGTCGGCGGCGACGGCAGGCTCGATCACCTGGTAGCCGGCCCAGGCGGCGCCGGTGCTCAGCCGCTTGGCGCTCCAGAACCGGAGGTTACCCGGCTCGGCGAACAGCCAGAGGTCGTCGTCCTCGACGCTGAGCACCGAGGAGCCGGGGAACTCGTCGAGCGGGCCGAGCCCGACCAGCTGGGTCGCCCGGCTCCAGTCCGACGCCATCCCGGGCGTCCCGTCCGGCCTTCCGGCAACCAGGGTGGCTCCGTTGGTGAACCCGCCCTGGTCGAAGTTCCGGTAGAAGTACGTGTACTCCTGCCCCGGGGCGAGTACGAGCAGGTCGTTCACCGGATCGTGGCCCTCGTATCCCCGGTTCACGATCTCCGTCCCCGCCCAGCTCACCGCGGACGGCGACTGGTAGGCCGAGATGACGGAGGACGGGGTGGTACCGGTCCCGCCGGTGCTGATCACCTGGAGGTCGCCGGCCTGGTCCGGAAGCAGGATGTCCGCGATTCCGTCACCGTCCACATCACCGGGGCCACTCACCGGGTGGGGGTTCCACGGGGCGTAGAACCCGTAGTTCACCGAATGCGTGATGTTTCCCGCATCGTCCATGGCCTGGACGGTGAGGTTGTTGCTGCCCCACTGCGTGGGCTTGATCTGGACGGTCGCGCTGCCGTCCGGTCGAGCCCGGACGTCACAGGTCGCACCCACCCCGAGGACGTTGTTCAGGACGTACCGGTAGCAGGTCGCGTCAGCGCTGCTGAAGGTGAAGGTGCCGACCTGGCCCGCGTACTTCTGCGGGGTCTGGCCGCTGCCCGAGGCCGGGAAGTCGGTGGAGGACACGGTGGTGACCGGGGCGGTGACGTCCACCCGGAAGTGGCACTTGGGGGTGGGCTTGCCGCCGCCTGCCGGCCAGTAGCGCCAGGCGTAGGTGTGACCGTCCGTCAGGCCGGTGGGGGCTGCGGAGAGCAGGCCGTCGACGGCGGGGACGGACTGGTCGAAGAGCTTGCCGCCGGTGGTCTCGTCCCACAGCGCGTAGCGGGCCTGGGTACCGGTGGTGCGGGCGGTCAGGACCGGGGCGGTGGTCCGGACGAAACCGGGCGCCGTGGTGTCGTCGCAGGCATCCGTGCGGGCGCCGGTGGAGGCGAAACCCGGGGCCGGGACGGCGTGCGGGTCGGTGACGGCGGAGCCGGCCGCCGATGCGGCGGGGGCGGACAGCAGACCGGCCGCGAGCGCGACGGTGGCGGCGGCGGTCAGCAGCCGTGCGGGATACATCTGGATGACCCACTCCTGGAGAGGAAATGGGGTGCGTCGTGCACGCCTCCCGGCGGGGATCCTGGCAGGGCCGCCGGGTGGGGGCAACGGCATTTCTCAGGGGCGGCGCAGGGTGCGCAGGCTGCGGACGCCGATGCCGCCGACCGCCAGGCCGAGGAGGAGCGAGGTGACGGCGAGCAGCAGGTGGACCCAGAAGAAGGCGGTGGGCCGGCCGTGGTCGCCGCCGACGAAAGCCTGGCCGCCGGAGTCCTTCCAGAGGTTCTTCAGGAAGGTCGTTCACGCGCAAGAACCTAGTGAACTGGACGACCCCCGGTGGTCAGACTGGAGACCATGGGCCAGATACTGGCAAGGAACCGCCCCTCTCACCGCCTGAAGGACGCCCCGTGAAGCTCACCCGCCCCGTTTCCTGGTTCCTCGCAGTATTCGGCGTCTGGTCTTGGGTGATCTGGGCAACCTTCGCCAAGAACCTATGGAAGGACTCCGGCGGCCAGGCGTTCGCCAACGGCGACCATGGGCAGCCGACCACTTTCTTCTGGGTCCACCTGCTGCTCACCGTCGTCTCGTTCCTGCTGGGGACGGCCGTCGGTGTCATTGGCCTCCGGGGCCTTCTCGCATCCCGTCGCGCCGACAAGTAGCGGTTGGCAGCCTCAGCCAAGCGGCATGACGTAGACGCCTTGGTCAAGATGTGAGAAGCCCTGTCGCTCCCACGCCTTTCGGAGCTTGGTCACAGCCTCTTCGTCCGGCCGCCGGATCTCCGGGTCGTCCGACTCGTAGGAGCACGGTTCAGCGGGCCCGTGGTCATGGATGGGGGCGGGGTAGCAGATGGCCAGCGTTCGGGGCACAGCGAGCCGTCGCAGCGCCGTAATGGCCAGGCTCATGCCCACGCCCTTGCCCCGCCATTCGTCCGCGACGTGGACCGACTCCAACAGGAGCAGCAGCGAGGGGCGCAGCTCGGCCAGCGCGGGGACCAGGTCGCCATCCTCGGTGAAGATCACGCGCGGGATGCGGTCGAGTAGGCCAGGGTCAACTTCGTACGCCCGCAAGGGGTTTGGAGTCACTCCGGGGACTACGCGCGTGATGGTGGCAGTACCGATGTTCGGCACGCTGGCCGTGTAGAACGTGGCCGTCCAGCGCTCGGCGAACTGTGACCAGTCGGCATCGGCGTAGTGCGCCGCCGCATACGAGATCACGAACCGTTCAGCCATGGGGCTCCCTTGCAACGGGACTGCCCCGGGCAACTCGCGCCCGGGGCAGTCAGTCTGCTACTTCTGCGGCTGCTGCGGCGGGGTCTCCGGGGCGGGGTTGCCCTGGTGCTTCGGCGGGGGCTTCTCCGCACCCTTGTGCTTGGACTCGATGATCTCAACGGGCATGGTGGTCTCCTCTACTCGAAGCTGACGGCGGTGGCGGTGTCCGGCGCCGTCGGGCCGGGCGGTCGCTCCGTCTTCTTGGTCGGGTCGTCGCGCATACTGGTGACTCCTCACACTGAGGGAACCGGCCGCCTGATGGTGGTCAGGCCGTTCGGTGTTGCGGACCCCGCTCCGGTCGGTGTGCTGTCCAGGAACGCCGATCGGGGCGGGAGCTTTGGAGACAAGGGCTCAGCTCTACGGCTTGCCCTTGCCATCGGACTTGGCCTTGAACTTGTCGACCAGCGCAGCCTTGTCGGCCCCCTGCTTGTTCGCGGCGGCTGTCCCCTTGGGATCAACCTTGTCGCCGCTGCTGCTGCCCCGGTTCTTACCGAGATTGGGCATAGGGGTGCCTTTCGTTGGGGCGCGTCACTGTCGGGTGTGGCAACCCGTACCGGGCCGTACGACCCTTTCAACGGCCCGGTACGGGGGTCTTAGATGCGGTGGCGGTATAGCCCCATGGCCGCCCGCAGCTTCCGCATGGTCTCCGACTCAGCGGGCCTCAACGCGCTTGGGCCGCACGGGGAGTTGGGTTCGTCGGGGGTCTCACCTGACTGCTCATCCGGCTGGCCGGCGGGGGACGGGGGCTCGGACCACACTGCGGCGCTGTCCATCCGGGAATCCTCTCGTTGTGACCGGCTCAAGCCGCACGGCGCGTGTTGATCACCCGGGTTCGAACAGTGCACGGGACCTTGGTGCCAGTCACTTCGTGCGGCTCCCGAGAGTGGCCACAGCCGGGGCATATGTACGGCCGCCCCCTGGCCAACACAGCGGCCTGGCCCCTGAGGTAGTTCTCGCGGTCCTGCGCGCGCTGCGCGGGGGTGGTTGTGGACCGGTCCCGCCAGTCGTCTTGGCGCTTCACCGGTTCGCCGCTCTGTCCGGACACTCCGGCCTGTCGCAGGTGCACGGCGGCCAGTCCCGCAGAATGCCCCGCCCAACGGCCTTGGCAGCTTCCTCGACTCCCGCACGGAACTCTCGCAGTCGGTCTGTTTTCCGTTCGGCCTCCGCCATGCGCCGCCCACCTCGCTCGCCTGATCGACTATTCCGAATTGCAATCAGGCTAAGAGGACTCCAGGACGGCAATCAACTATATTCCCGTCCGTGACTAAAGATCTCTACGGCACACTGCCGACCACTCAGAAAGCTGCGATCGGGCATCGTCCCCAAAAAGTGCATTTCGCTCGTAGCTGGCGAACTCATCAAGGTAGCTCGCTACGTCACGGGAGTCCCGGAAAACCATCGCGCCAGTCGAGATTTCGACTGTCGCCATCCTCTCGTCATAAATCGTGAAGGTATTGAGCGGACATCCCGGCAAGTGACCGCTGATCGGGATTACACCAATCCTTACACTCGCCAGGTGACTCAGCGACACCAACCGATCAATTTGAATGGCCATGGCGGCCGGCGGAAGAAGAGGCCACCTGACCGCCTGTTCAGTGAGAATGAATGTGAAGCTCTTTTTGGGGTCATAGAGGATGGCCTGCCGGTCGAGCTTCTTTGCAATCGCCTTGCTGTGGTCACCAGGGATATGGCCAAGGCTCGCCTTGATGTACTCCGGGGTCGAGAGTAGAGCGGTAATCATCGACAGCAGGAAGAACCTAAATTCCTGCGAGGTCTTCTCAAGATCGGAGAGTTCACTCTGCTTCTTCTCTAGCCCCTTGCGCCGCAGCGCACGAGCGTCTTGCCATTCGGTATTTGCGATCCTTGCCAGAGCAGTGATCTCAGCAATAAGTGCAGGCGGAGCCTCCAGGGCTCGCAAGATGCGCTCTACATCCACCAAGGAAGGCGTAGTCTTCCCGGTCTCAATCTTGCTGATTTTTGACTGAGAGATGGAACAACGCTGAGCGGGCCGGTCTCCGCTCAGACCGGCCCGCTTGCGTAGCTCTTTCAATGTTTCCGCTAGGTCAGTCTTGCCCCGGCCTAGCTCTTCAGGATCGAAGGTCAATCTTGCTCACGTACTCCAGGAACGGAACTGACTCCGAAATGGCAATTTGCTGGCATTCGATGAAGGGATTCGGATCACCCCTGTAGACCTCTCGGTTGACCTGTCGGCCGTCCGGCTCATAATTCATGAGCACGATGGTCTTCTTGTCGAACATCCAGAAATCCTGAATACCCGACAGCGGGTTCTCTCGGCCGGTCACATCAAGGATGCGGATATCCTCGCCAGCTCGGGCACTGTGCGCATAGTACCGCTGGAATTCGAATCGGAGGTAATCCGACAGCGGACGAGAAAGGATGTGAACTCGCCCGATACTACCGCCGTTTTCCTTGCACCGGCGAATCAGCCCAGTCCAGTAGTCCTCGAATGGGCCCGCGAACGTCTCACCCGAGCGAAACCGGCGGAATTCCTCAGCCTCCTGCGGCATCCGATATTCCGGAAGAGTCTCAAGCCGCCACGCTTCCGTCTGGAAGTCTCGGAACTTGGCTTGCCACTCTTCACCATCCAAGAACACGGATGGCCTCCCGAAGAACCGCTTTGGGAATCTCAACCAGTCCCTCACCTTCCGGCGGGGTGAAGCCGTTGAACAAGTCGCCCTGAACCACGAACGACCCCCGATCCGTGGCGTAGACGTTGGGGCAGTCGTTCTGACCACACTCCCCCGAACCACTGCCGTTACCTGTACCCGTAAGTCGAGTGAGCCCCGGCTTGTTCGCCATCGTGAACCCCCTTGCCAGCGGCCTCGGTTGGGCCGATCGCAGACGACGCTACGCAGCTAGGGCGCATCGGTCCATGCGAACACAGAACTATTCCTGTTCTGGCATAAAAGATCTTGGATGATCCTGGCAGTTCGATCCGCCAACGAGAGAAAGCCCCCGCCCGACCCTTGAAGGGCCAGGCGAGGGCATGGGGCTGCTCAGCGGGTCCGGTATGGCGATCGACGCCAGATCAGGGCCATTGCGTGTTCGGGATTGGTCCGGTTCGCCGGTCTCGTGTATGACGTGACGTCATATCCCGTTATAGGGCGGGATGTTCCCAGGGAAGCAGTGCAGGCACGGCGCCGGTGATCATGTGGTTGTCGAGACCCATGAGAACCGAGCGAGACCGTGCCTGCCCGAACATCATCGCCCATGCCCGCCG
>NZ_JBIWML010000016.1:0-128280 GCF_044766665.1 Kitasatospora sp. NPDC101801 | reverse complement strand
TTCGTCCTGAGCCAGGATCAAACTCTCCGTGAATGTCTACCCGTCATCGGGCAACCACCTCGGAAGAGCGGCACGGCAACCACCGGAATAGGTGATCCCGCGCACTGCGTCCTCGCTAGTGTTTTACTTCATAAAGGAATCTCCAACCCCACCAAAGGCGAGGCCGGGGATGTCAACATATCTGGCGTTGACTTTTGGCACGCTGTTGAGTTCTCAAGGAACGGACACTTCCTTCGAGCCGCTTATCAGGCGGACCCTCCGGGCGCTTCGTTCGTGTTCCGAGCTTATCATGTCCGCCGTTCGGCGTTTCCGACCCGCTCTTTCCTTCGGCCTTTCGGCGCTTCCGACTCTACCAGGTTTCCCTGACCAGCCGTTCCGCGCTTCCGGATCCTCAAGAAGCTTACGCCGTAACCGACCTGACGACCTGTCCGACGTTTCAAACCTTAGCCGATCCCCGCTCCACAAAGCGAATCCAGCCGCAATCCATATAAACGCACACAGCAAATAGAACCGACCCGCGAGAAAGCGCGAATCAGCACGATCAGAAGATGTGTTCAGAGGATTGGCTGCCCCGGGACCGTCCGCGCCGATGCGTGTCCGGTGCTCCCTGCCGAGCGACTAGGAAACACTACCCCTATCGGGGGCCGGCGGCAAACCACCAGCTCGGACCACCCGAGTGCAGGCCGCCCGGCCCAGCTTCACGTACTCGCCGTTCGGACCGTCGTTGCCGGTGATCCAGTCCTGGGCCGCCTTCGCGTTCCGGCCGCCGGCCAGGTGCCGACGCAGCAGGCGCTCGTCCCGTACCGCGTCCTCCGCCTCGACGTACCAGAGCTCGTGCAACAGGGTGCGGACCGTGCGCCACGGGAGATCGTCGTTGGCGAGGTAGTTGCCTTCGGTGACGACCAGGCGGGTGTGCGGCTGGATCACGTGGCGGCCGGCCACCGCCTCGTCCAGGCGGCGGTCGAAGCCGGGGGCGTAGATGTCGTCGAAGCGTTCCACCGTGACCCGGCGCAGCAGGGCCAGGTAGCCGAGCGCGTCGAAGCTCGCGGGTGAGCCCTTCCGGCTGCGCAGGCCCAGGCGGTCGAGCTGGGCGTTGGCGAGGTGGAAGCCGTCCAGCGGGAGGTACGCAGCGGTGCCGGGGCCCTCAGCGCGGTTGAGCTCGGTGACCAGGTACCGGGCCAGGGTGGACTTGCCCGCGCCGGGCGGGCCGGCCAGGCCGAGGAGGGAGCGGCCCTTGTGGATCGTGCGGCCGTTCAGCAGGCGGGCCGCCGACTCGACGAGTTCGGCGGGGGCGGTGACGGGGGTCGGGTCACTGGTGTGAGCCGCTCGGGCTTCCTCGTGCATGGCCGCACCCTACTCAGCGGGTTCGGAGGTGAGAACCGGGACGTCGAAGGTGAGCGTCCCTGCGTCGGCGTCGAGGGTGGCGGGCAGGCCGAGCGGCACCGTGAGGGTGGACGGGCAGTGGCCGAAGCCGAACTCCCAGGCGACCGGGACGCCGAGCGGGGCGAGGCGGTCGGCGAGCACCCCGCGGACCTGGTCGAGCGGGCCGCAGTCCTCCCAGGAGCCGAGGGCGATCCCGGCGACGCCGTCCAGGGCGCCGGAGCGGATCAGCTGGGTGAGGATGCGGTCGAGCCGGTAGGGCTGCTCGCCTACGTCCTCCAGCAGCAGGATGGTGCCGGCGAAGGAGGGGCGGGCGGTGGCGGTGCCGCGATCGGTGGCGAGCAGGCTGGCGCAGCCGCCCGCGGTGACGCCGTGAGCGGTACCGGGAAAAAGCGCGACTCCCCCGGGGGCTCCGACGACCAGGGTGCTCTCCGGGGTGAAGAGGGTACGGCGCAGGTGGTCGGCCGTGGCCGGGTCGGCGATGAAGGTGGCGCCGGTGCCCAGCGGGCCGTACAGGGTGGGGACGCCCAGGCGCTGGGCGACGGCCTCGTGCAGCACGGTGATGTCGCTGAAGCCGACCAGGATCTTGGGCGGGGCGGCGCGCAGCGCGTCCCAGTCGAGCAGGTCGACCATCCGCTGGACGCCGTAGCCACCCCGGGCGCAGATCACGGCGGCGACGGTGGGGTCGCGCCAGGCGCGCTGGAAGTCGGCGGCGCGGCCGGCGTCGGTCCCGGCCAGGTAGCCGAGGTGGCGGTCCGTCAGGTGGTCGCCGGGGACGACGTCCAGTCCCCAGGAGCGCAGGATCGCCGTGCCGGCGGCGAGTTGGCCGAGGTCGATGGCGCCGCTGGTGGCGACGAGGGCCACCCGGTCGCCCGGCACCAGTCGGCGGGCTCGGCGCGGTGCGGCGGTCCAGATCTGCTGGGACATCGTCACTTCCTTCCGGAGAGGCAGGCGCGCGGCCCGGGGCCGCGCGCCTGCCCTCAGTCCTACCCCATGCCCATCGCGGACCTGACCTCGGCCAGGGTGGATTCGGCGACGGCGTTGGCCCGTTCCGCTCCGGCGGCCAGGACGGACCGGAGCAGGGCCCGGTCGGCGGCGAGTTCAGTCCGGCGGGCGCGGAGCGGGCGGAGGTACTCGTTGACCGTCTCGGTGGCCCGGCGTTTGAGGGCGCCCGCGCCGCCGTCACCGATCTCGGCGGCGAGTTCGGCCGGGTCGCGGCCCTCGCAGAGTGCGGTGAGCTGGACCAGGCCGGAGACGCCGGGCCGGTGCTCCGGGTCGTAGCTGATGTGCCGGTCGGCGTCGGTGGTGGCGCCCCGGATGAGTCGGGCGGTCTCGTCCTCGGTGGCGCCCAGCGCGATCGCGTTGCCCCGGCTCTTGCTCATCTTGCCGCCGTCGGTGCCCGGGAGCAGCGGTGCCTCCGAGAGCAGCGGCTGCGGCTCGGGGAACAGCGAGGTGGCGTACCGGTCGTTGAACCGGCGGGCGATGGTGCGGGTCGTCTCCAGGTGCGGCAGCTGGTCACGGCCGACGGGTACCAGGTTGGCCTTGCAGAACAGGATGTCGGCTGCCTGGTGCACGGGGTAGGTGAACATCAGCCCGCTGACGGTGGACTGGCCGGAGTGCGCGATCTCGTCCTTGACCGTGGGGTTGCGGCCGAGTTCGGCGACGGTGACCAGGCTGAGGAAGGGGAGCAGCAGTTGGTTGAGCGCGGGGACGGAGCTGTGCGTGAAGATCGTGGTGCGTTCGGGGTCGATCCCGGCGGCGAGGTAGTCGAGGACCAGGTTCTCGGCGTGCTCGGCCGGGCGGTCGGCCCGGTCCCGGTCGGTGAGGGTCTGGTAGTCGGCGACCACCAGCAGGAGTTCGACGCCCATCCGCTGGAGTTGCACGCGGTTGTGCAGGGTGCCGAAGTAGTGGCCGAGGTGGAGCGGGCCGGTGGGGCGGTCGCCGGTCAGGACGCGGTACCGGTCGGGATGCTGCCGGACGGTCTCGATCTGCATCGGGGGCTCCTCGGAGGACGGGTCGGAAGGTGACGGTGGGTCGGACCGGTCCGCCGAGGTGCCCCGAGGAAACGCCACAGGGCCGTCCGGTCGGACGGCCCTGGAGTCGTGCGTGAAGGGATGGCCGCCCTAGGACGGCCACCAGTTCAGGCACGGCTGCTGCTTCATGACGCCAGCGTAGCGGCCCGGGGCGGGCGGTGGCACGGGCTTTCGGCCCGGGCACCGTTCCGTTCGGACGATCGGATAGGTTTGCCTTGCCTTATCCAGATTCGTACAAGGAGCAGCGCGTGGCCCCCACCCCCGCCGACCGGACCCCTTCTCGTTCCTCCCGGCGCAGCTTCCTCGCCGTCGGACTGACCGGCGGTGCCGTGGTCGGTCTCGGCGGACTGCTCACCGCCTGCGGCAGCTCGGGGGGCGGGTCGGGCGGCAGCAGCTCGGCGAGCCCCTCGGCCGGCGCGAGCGTGAACCAGAAGTCGGTCACCCAGGGCGGCGACGACTACGCCACGGTGATCGAGAAGATGAAGGGCTTCGGCGCCGACGCGGCCGCCGGGGTCTTCCCGCGCACGGTGAAGCACGCGATGGGCAGCACCGAGATCGCGAAGAAGCCGGTCCGGGTGGTGGTGCTGGACACCGGCGAGCTGGACAACGTGGTGGCGCTGGGCATCCAGCCGGTGGGTGTCGCCTACACCGACGGGTCGAAGACCATGCCCGGCTACCTCGATGGCCGGGCGGGCAACCCGACCAGTGTCGGCACCATCTCCAGCCTCAACCTGGAGGCGATCGCCGCCCTCAAGCCGGACCTGATCCTGGGCAGCCAGCTGCGCGCGCAGGACCAGTACGCGGCACTGTCGAAGATCGCCCCCACCGTGTTCTCGATCCGCCCGGGCTACCCGTGGAAGGAGAACTTCGTCCTGAACGCCGCCCCGTTCGGGCTGGAGGCGGAGGCCAGGTCCCAGCTGACGGCGTACCAGGCGGCGGCCAAGGAGATCGGCGCCAAGGTGAGCGCGCGGACCGGCGGGAAGCCGCCGACGATCACGCCGCTGCGCTTCATGCCGGGCAAGATCCGGCTGTACGCGGAGCTCTCCTTCATCGGCACCGTGCTGGCCGACATCCCGCTGCCGCAGCCGAAGATCGAGCAGGTCAAGGAGCTGGCCGTGGAGGTCAGCGCCGAGCAGATCGACCAGGCCGACGCCGACTGGGTCTGCTACGGCGTGTACGGCTCGCCGAGCGCGACCAACCAGGACGCGGTGCTCGGCGGCGCGCTCTGGAAGACCCTGGGCGCGGTCAAGGCGGTCCAGGCCAGGCCGGTCGCGGACGAGACCTGGTTCCTCGGCCTCGGCGTGATGGCCGCCAACGCGGTGCTGAAGGACCTGCAGGGCTTCGTCGCCCCGCAGTGACCGCCGGGTGGAGGTGACGACGGGTCACCTCCACCCGCGCGGCGGCGTCAGCGCGGCCGGTTGGGCACGTAGCCGAGGTGCACCGGAATCACCGTGTTCTGCCCGGCCAGCCAGTCCGCCCGGACGTCGGCCAGCAGCCCCGGGAGCTGCGGCGGCCAGAGCGGGTCGGCCGCCGGGTCGGCCAGCTGCTCCGGCGTCCACCAGCGCCAGTCCAGGATCCCGTCGGCGCGGTGCGCCTCGCCGACGTCGCCGACCGGGTCGCGGCGCGGGCCACGGCCGAGGTAGATGTGCTCGGACTGCCGGACCGGGATGCCGTGCCAGGTGAAGTCGTGCTCCCAGGTGCAGAGCAGCGGGCCCGGCGCCAGGTCGGTCCAGCCGGTCTCCTCCCGGAGCTCCCGGGCGGCCCCGGTGGTCGGGGACTCGCCGTCCTCGATGCCGCCGCCCGGCATGTTCCAGTGGACACCGACCTCGCTGTTGTCGGAGCGCAGCAGGAAGACCGCCCCGCCCGGCTCCAGTACCGCGGTCCTGGCCGCGCGTCGTGGGGTTCGCATCGGGTCACCCTGGCAGAACGCCGTCGCGTCGGACCACCCGATTTCCGGCGGCGGGGTTCTACCCTGAGCCGGTGATCATGCTGCCTGCCGACCCGTTGACCCCCGGCCGTCCCGATCCGCACTACCTCCGGGAGGCCCGCCGGGTGGAGGAGTTGGGCGGCGGGTACGTCCTGCTCGACCACGACGCGCTGCTCGCAGGTGACGTCCGGGCGGCGGTCCGCCGGGTCCCGGCGGGCGGCGGTCCGCTCTGGTACCGGGGCTGGATGGTGCCGGTCCCGGCGTACGCGGCGCTGGCCGGGGCGCTCGCCGAGCGCGGGCGGCCGCTGCTGACCTCACCGGCCTCGTACGCGGACGCCCATGAACTGCCCGGCTGGTACCCGGTCTTCGAGGGCAGCACGCCGGAGAGCGTCTGGGTGCCGGGGCCGAAGGGGCCGGCCCCGGAGCAGCTCGCCGAGGCGGCCCGGCAGCTGGGCGGGCGCGGGCCGGCGATCGTCAAGGACTACGTGAAGTCCCGCAAGCACGAGTGGGCGACGGCCTGTTACGTGCCGGAGCTGGCCGATCAGGACGGGCTGGCCCGGGTGGTCGGGCGGTTCGTCGAGCTCCAGGCGGAGTTCCTGGCCGGCGGGGTGGTGCTGCGGCGGTTCGAGGAGTTCCGCCGGGACGCGGACGGCCGGGCGGTGGAGGCCCGGGTCTGGTGGCTGGACGGCGACCCGGTCCTGGTCGGGCCGCACCCGGACTGCCCCGACGCGACCGTCCGGCCGGAGCTCGACGGGATCGGGCAGCTGGTCAGGGCGCTGGGCTGCCGGTTCGTCACCACCGATCTGGCGCAGGCGGTGGACGGCGGTGCCTGGCGGGTGGTCGAGGTCGGGGACGGCCAGGTCAGCGACCTGCCGCGAGGTGCCGACCTCGGGCGGCTGCTGTCCGCGCTGCTCGCGGTCAGCGGGGGCTGAGGGCCCGGTACTCGACGGCCGACGGTTCGGCGGCGGCCCGCTGGGCCGGGACGAAGACCCGGGCCGCCGGCCGCTGACGGGCCACCAGCACCAGCGGCACCGCCACCGTGGCGAGCAGCCCGCCGAGCGTCAGGCCCATCGCCGGGTACCCGGCGGCCGCCGACAGCGCGGTGCCGACCGCCGGACCGCAGGCCACCCCGAGCGAGGAGGCCGAACCAGCCAGCACCGCCCACCGGCCGCCCTGGTCCAGGGTGGCCGCCAGGCCGATCAGGTAGGTGAGCACCAGCGGGTAGCAGGTGTTCCAGAGCACCTCGCCCAGCGCGAAGGCGCCGACCGACTCGGCGCCGCCGGTGAACAGCACGCAGAGCGCGATCACCGCCGTCCCGACGCCGATCGGCAGCGCCCGGCCGAGCCGGGCACCGACCGCACCGGCCACCGTCACCCCGAGCAGCCCACCGGCCAGGGCCAGGGCGAAGACCAGGCCCATGGTTTGCTCGGAGAGCCCGACCCGGCCGAGCCCGATCTGCCCGCTGACGCCCCAGAGGGCGTTCTGCGCCATCGACCAGAGCATCATGCCGCCCGCCAGCACCAGGCCCGCCGACCGCCGGGGCAGCACCGTCCGGGTCCGGGTCCGGGCCCGGACCGGCTCCCGATCCAACGTCAGCCGACCCACCGTCAGCAGGGCGAGCGCCGCCCAGCCGGCCAGCGCGGCGAACGGCAGCGGGTGCCCGGCGCCGAGCCGGGGCAGCAGCAGGAAGAGCGCGGCGGCCACGCAGGACGTGGCGAGCAGGCCGAGGGCGGAGCTGCGGTGCGGATCGGCCGAGCCGGCCACCGCGACCGCCGCCACCGCCGTCGCGGTCCCCGCGCCGACGCCGGTCAGCAGGCAGCCGGCCAGCAGTTGCGGCAGGGCGGTCGCGCCGGCCGCCAGCAGTGCGCCGACGATCAGCAGCCCGAGCCCGCACCTGGCCAGCCGGACCGGTCCGATCGCGCGGACCCGGCCGGCCAGCAGCAGGCCGGTCCCGGCCGAGGCGAGCAGCAGGGCGCTGCCGACCGCACCGGCCTGAGGGGTGGTCAGGCCGAAGCCGGTCACCAGCCGGCCGACGACGGTCGGCAGCAGATAGGCGGGCAGGTACCCGGCGGAGAACAGTGCCACCAGGGCGGTGACGGCAAGGCGCGCAGAGCTGCGCCCCGTCCGCGAAGACATGGGCATGGCCTCTCGACCAGGGTGGACCGGGGAGTCGCTCCCGGCCTCGTGCCCGGTCGCCAGGTCTGTCTATCAGGAGCAGCCCGGGTGACGTCCCGTCAGAGCCGCTTCGCAATCCCCGGGCTGCACAGTTGCGTCCGGCCCGAGATCGCTCCGTGATCGAACGGTCCTGCGATGAGGAAATCCCCGGAAAGTCGTTGGAACCTCCGCCCGGTCGCGCGCCTCCTGGCAGGACATCCGCAGCCGGCGAAGGAGACCGCATGACCATCAGCAACCGTCCGATGCCGCACCTGGAGGGTGCCGAGCACCGCTGGGTGGAGGTCCGGGGCGCCCGGCTCCACCTCGCCGAGTTCGGCAGCGGCGAGCCCGTCCTGCTGCTGCACGGCTTCCCGCAGCACTGGTACGCCTGGCGGCGGCTGGTGCCGTTGCTGGCGGCCGACCACCGGCTGATCTGCCTTGACCTGCGTGGCTTCGGCTGGTCCGAGCAGACCGCCCGGGGGTACGACACCGACGCGCTCGCCGCGGACGTGCTGGCGGTGCTGGACGCGCTCGGCCTGGACCGGGTGACGCTGGCCGGGCACAGCTGGGGCGCCGGGGTGGGGTTCCGGGTCTGCCAGCGGGCCCCGGAGCGGTTCCGCGCCTTCCTGGCGCTGAACATGGCGCACCCGTGGACCGAGCACCGTCAGGTGCTGCCGAACCTGTGGCGGCTGTGGTTCACCGCGTTCGTCGAGTACCCGGTGCTCGGACGGCTGGTGCTGCGGCACTGGCCCGCCTTCACCCGGTTCCTGCTGCGCCGGGCCGCCGTCGACCCGGCCTGCTGGTCGGCGGCGGAGTTGGCCGAGTTCACCGGGGCGACCCGGGCGTCGGCCCGGGCCGGACAGTCGCTGTTCTGGCAGTACGTGCTGCGGGACATCCCGGCGGGCCTGCGCGGGACGCACCGTCGGCGGCGGCTGACCGTCCCCACCCTGGTGCTGGGCGGCGAGCACGACCCGGTGATCCCGCCGGCCCTGCTGCGCGGTGCCCCGGACGCGGACGACCTGACGGTGTCGGTGCTGCCCGGCGTGGGTGGCCACCTGCCCGAGGAGTGCCCGGGGCAGGTGGCCGAGGCACTGCGGGGGCTGATCGCCCGGACCGCCTGACCCGGCGTCAGCGCAGCGCGGCCCGGCGCTCCACCGCGCGGAAGAAGGCGCGGGCCCGGCGCTCGCCGGCCAGCCGCCGGTAGCCGCGCTGCACCGGCCCGAGGGCGGCGGGCCGGAGCGCGCCGCAGACCGCGAGCCGGGTGCCACCGCCGTCGGGCACGGCAGCCATGCCCATCGTCACCAGCCGGGACTGCATCAGGCACCAGCCGGGGGCGAGCCGCACCTCGAACGGCCCCCGGAGCCCGAGCGCGTCCACGGCCCGGGCGTGCTTGAGCTCGCTGTCGCCGGCCGGCACCGCGAACTCCCGGACGAAGGGGATCAGGTGGGGCAGCTCACCCTCCAGGTCGGCCAGCACCGCCCAGACCCGGCCGAAGGGGAGTTCGAGCCGCCGCTCGGCGTACAGCGGGGCGCGCAGCCCGGCCGCCAGCACCTGGAGCCGGGCGATCCGGTCCGGTCCGTTCACCGTGTCCACGCCTTCCGGAAGGAGGAACGGGCCCTGCTCAGCCGTGACTTCACGGTGCCCTCGGGGATGTCCAGCAGCTCGGCCGTGGTGCGCTCGTCCAGGCCCTCCAGCGCGCGCAGCACCAGCACGGTGCGGTGCCGGACGGGCAGCCGGGCCAGCAGGTCGCGCACCTCGGTGCCCGGGTCGGCCCCGGCGGCGGGCAGCAGGTCCCGCAGCCGGGTGAGCTGCTCGGGGTCGACCGGGGTCTCGGGGCCGGTACGCCGGGCCACCCGGACGGCCTCCCGGACCGCCACCGCGCGCACCCAGCCGTAGAGCGCCACCGGGTCGCGCAGCCCGCGCAGACCGCGGAAGACCGCGAGCAGCGACTCCTGCACGGCGTCGGCGGTGTCGGCCGGGGCGATCGGCGCGCACAGCCGGGTGACGTACGGGGTGATCAGCTTCAGCAGGTCGTCCATGGCCAGCGCGTCACCGCGCTGGGCCGCCCGGACCAGCGGCGCGGCCACGTCCCAAGGCCGGGCATCCTCGTCCACGCTCGGAACCGTACCCCTGACCGACCGTCAGCCCTCGGCCGGTCCGGCCTCCAGCTGCGCGGGGGCGGCGGGGCGGCGGCGGCCGGGCAGGCGCAGGGTGAGCAGCCGGGCGCGCGGGGCGAGCCGGCGGGCCATCGCGAACAGCGACTCGGTGCGGGACCGGTCCGCGTCCAGCACGGTGAAGAGGTTGACGCCCAGGTAGAAGGTGATCGCCGCGTTGGCGAGGTCACGGGGCGGGGTGAGCCTGGCCAGCGGGGTGCCGCCGATCACCCGGTCGAGCGTGGTCTCGACGAACTTCAGCCAGGGTTCGGCGCGTTCGGAGACGGCGGCGCGCAGCTCGGGCCGGGCGACGGCGGCGCCGACCAGTTCGGAGAACATCGTGAGGTGCCCGCCGTCGAGGTCGTCGCGGTAGATCCGCTCGGCGGCCTCGGCCAGTTCCTCCAGGGTCCTGACCTCCGCGACGGTGGCGGCGTGCCGGGCCATCCGGTCCTCGGAGACCCGGTCGAAGGCGGCCAGCAGCAGCGGGTCCACGCCGCCGAAGTGGTAGAAGACCAGGGCCGAGTTGACCCCCGCCTCCTTCGCGATCACCCGGGCGCTGGACCCCGCGTACCCGTGGGTCCGCAGGACCGTGGTCGCGGCCTCGACCAGTCGCTCCCTGGTCTGGGCTCCGCTGTCCGCAGTCGCCGCCATGCTCGTGCCCCCCGTCGCTGAATGCGTTCATCATACGGTTTAATCAGGTGATTAAACCGACCGATCAAGGGGTGGGCATGACCGAGGGTCAGGACAGAAGCGACAATCAGGACATCGTGAGCTACGGCGAGCCCGATCCGGTGGCCCGGTCCTCGGCCCGGCGCCGGCTGGCGGTCGTCCTGGCCGCCCTCTTCCTCGCGATGCTCGGCTACAAGGTGCTGCACGCGGGCGGGCTGGAGCAGACCGCGCTCTTCTACGTCGGCCTGCCCGCCGTGATCGCGATCACCGTGGCGCTCTCCGCCCGGCCGTCCAGTGCCACCGGCACCGCGATGGCCTCGGTCACCATCGGACTGGCGCTGGCCGGTCCGCTGCTCAACGAAGGCGTGATCTGCCTGCTGATCGCCGCGCCGCTGTTCTACCTGGTGGCGGCCTGCATCGGCCGGGCCGTCGACCACGCGCGCCGCCCGGCGAAGGAACCCGGCGGACGGCAGCGGCTGAACGCCTTCGCGCTCGCCCCGCTGCTCGGACTGGTCGTCCTCCAGGGCGTCGACGGCACGGTGGACCGCGACAGCACGGTGACGGTCACCCGCACGCTGTCCGTGACGCCCGATCAGTTCGCCGCCGCACTGGCGGCACCGCCGGTCTTCGGCACCCCCCGCCCGGTGTTCCTCAAGATCCCGTTCCCCCGGCCGCAGCAGGTCACCGGCGGCGGCCTGGCGGTCGGCGACGGCCGGCTGATCACCTTCAACCCGCGCAAGTCGCTGGGCATCGGGGCCACCCCCACGCCCCGGTCCATGACGCTGCGGATCGCCGAGAGCGACCCGGGCCGGGTGCTGTTCCGCATCGAGCAGGACTCCACCACCGCCCGCTGGCTGAACTTCCGGACCTCCGAGGTGCGCTGGCAGCCGACCGCCGACGGCGGCACCGAGGTCAGCTGGCAGCTCGGCTACCGGCGGACCTTCGATCCCGGCTGGTACTTCGACCCGATCCAGAACTACGGCATGGAGCAGGCCGCCAACTACCTCGCCGACACCTTCGCGCCCGGGTCATGACCACCGCAGCCGACACCGTCGCCACCGGCCCGGCCCTGATCCGGGCGGCCGGCCTGTTCGTCCCGCTGCTCGCGGTCGTGCCGGCCGCCGCCGTCCGGCGGCCGGGCCGGGCCGACGTGGCGGCCGCGATCGTCGGCGGTGCCTGGCAGCTCGCCCTGCTGCCCGGCCTCAACCTGCTGGCCGGACGGCTCGGTTGGTGGAGCTTCCAGGCCGACGGCGGCACGGTGGCCGGGCTGCCCGTCGACCTGCTGCTCGGCTGGGTGCTGCTCTGGGGTGTGCTGCCGCCGCTGGCCGCCCCCCGGTTGCCGTGGCCGGTCACCGCGGCCCTGCTCGGCTGGCTGGACCTGGCCGCGATGCCGCTGCTCGACCCGGTGGTCCGGCTCGGCGACCGATGGCTGACCGGTGAGGCGGTGGCCATCGCGCTCTGCCTGCTGCCCGGACTGCTGCTGGCCCGCTGGACCGCCCGGGCCGAACACCTCCGGCTGCGCGCCGCCGGTCAGGTCCTGCTGGCCGCACTGCTGATGCTGGCACTGCCCGCGACGGCCGCCGGGGTCCGGCTCCCGCACGGCGCCGTGCTCAGCACCGGCCTCCAGGTGCTGGCCGTGCCGATGCTGCTCGGAGTCGCCGCCGTACGGGAGTTCGTGGTGCGCGGCGGCGGCACCCCGCTGCCGTACGACCCACCGCGCCGGCTGGTCACCAGCGGTCCGTACGCGTACGTGCGCAACCCGATCCAGCTCTCGCTGCTGCTGTGCCACCTGGTGCTGGCCGCGTTCACGGCCAACGCCTGGCTGCTGGCCGCCGCAGGGGTGACCGTCGCCTACAGTGCCGGGCTGGCCGCCTGGCACGAGGGCGCCCAGCTCGCGGAGCGGTTCGGCCCGGGCTGGGCCGAGTACACCGCCGGGGTGCGCAGTTGGCTGCCCCGGCTGCGGCCCTGGCCGGGCACCGCGCCGGCCGAGCTGCACGTCGCGCAGACCTGCGGGGTGTGCAGCGGGGTCGGCCGCTGGGTCCTCGACCGCTCACCGGTGGCGCTCACCGTCCGCCCGGCGGAGGAGCACCCGGCCGGACTGCGGCGGATCACCTATGAGTCGGCCGACGGCCGGGAGCGCGCGGAGGGCGTGGCCGCGCTCGGCCGGGCCCTGCAGCACTTCCACCTGGGGTGGGCGCTGCTCGGCTGGGTGCTGCTGGTCCCCGGGCTGGCCTGGTTAGCCCAGCTGGTCGCCGACGCCACCGCCGGTGGCCCGCGCGAACTGCGGACCCCGGCGGAGCGCCGACCGGCTGAGCCACCGTCAGCCGACCTGCTGTGACACCCGCCGGTCCTGGTGGCTGTCGGCGACGAAGGCCCGCCAGAGCCGGGCGTACGCACCGTCCTCGGCCAGCAGGCCGGCGTGCGTCCCGTCCTCGACCACCCGACCGTGGTCCAGCACCACCACCCGGTCGGCACGCTCCGCGGTGGTCAGCCGGTGGGCGATCACCAGGGTGGTGCGGCCGCCGCTGATCCGGTCGGCGGCGCGGTTGACGGCGGCCTCGGTGGCCAGGTCGAGCGCGGCGGTGGCCTCGTCCAGCAACAGGATGTCCGGGTCGACCAGTTCGGCCCGGGCCAGCGCGATCAGCTGCCGCTGACCGGCCGAGAGGTTACGGCCCCGGCCGGACACCCGGTGCTGGTAACCACCCGTCAGGCCGATGATCATCTCGTGCGCACCGACCGCCCGGGCGGCCGCCTCCACCTCGGCGTCGCTCGCCTCCGGCCGCCCGTACGCGATCGCCTCGCGCACCGTGCCCGCGAACAGGTACGCCTCCTGCGGGACCACGCCGAGCCGGTGCCGGTACTCCGCCAGGTCGTACGCGGCGACGTCGGTGCCGTCGATCCGGACGCTGCCGGCCGTCGCGTCGTAGAACCGGGCGACCAGCTTGACCAGGGTGGACTTGCCCGCGCCGGTCTCGCCGACCAGCGCCACCGTCTGCCCGGCCGGGATGTGCAGGTCGATGCCGGTCAGCACGTCGGAGTGGCCGTCGGCGCCGCCGTGGTAGGCGAAGCTGACGTCCTGGAAGGTGATCTCGCCGCGCAGCTTCTTCACCGGCACCGGGTCGGCCGCGGCCGGGGTGCCGGTCGGGGTGCGCAGCAGGTCGCGGATCCGGCCGAGGCCGACGGCCGCCTGCTGGTACCCGTCGAAGATCTGCGAGAGCTGGTTGACCGGGGCGAAGAACAGGTCGATGTAGAGCAGGTAGGCGACCAGCGCGCCGATCGTCAGGGTGCCCGCCTCGACCCGGGAGGCACCGGCGATCAGCACCAGGGCGGCGGCGGCGCTGGACAGGAACTGGACGAACGGGAAGTACAGCGAGATGTAGAACTGCGCCTTGACCCGCGAGTCCCGGTAGGCCAGCCCGCTGGCCACGAACCGGTCGGTGTTGAGGGTCTGCCGGCGGAACGCCTGGACGATCCGCATGCCCGCGACGTTCTCCTGCAGCTCGGCGTTGACCGTGCTGATCAGGTCCCGGGAGATCTGGTACTGGCTGCTGGACCTGCGGCGGAACACCAGGGTGGCGACCGCCAGCACCGGCAGCACCGCGAACACCACCAGGGCCAGACCCGGGTCGATCACCAGCAGGGCGGCGAAGATCCCGAAGAAGGTGAACAGGCTGACCACCGCGGTGACCACGCCGGTCTGCAGGAAGCTCGACACCGAGTCGACGTCGGTGGTCATCCGGGTCATGATCCGGCCGGAAAGCTCGCGCTCGTAGTAGTCCAGGCCGAGCCGGTTGAGGTGCGCGAAGATCTTCAGGCGCAGGGTGTAGAGCACCCGTTCGCCGGTCCGGCCGCTGACCCTGGACTCGGCGGTCTGCACCACCCAGTCCAGCAGCACGACCGTCAGGGCGAGCAGCGAGGCGGTGGCGACCCCGGCCATCGCGGCCTTGCTGACGCCGTCGTCGATGCCGTGCCGGATCAGGATCGGCAGGGTCAGCCCGGCCGCGGCGTCCAGCGCGACCAGCAGCAGGGCGAGGGTGAGCGGGGCGCGGAACGGGGCGAGCAGGCGCCGGAGGCTGAAGTCCGGGTCACCGGCCTCGGCCCGCTCGACCGGGATGTCGGGGGTGTCGGTGGCCGGGGGCAGGGCGGCGACCTGGGCGAGCAGCTCGGGGTCGGTGCCGGACGCCGCGGGCTCCTGCTCGGGGCTCGGCGCCTCGGGGGCCCCGTCGGTGGCCGTGCCGTCGGTGGCGGTGCCGTCGGTGGCCGCGTCGAGGAGTGCCTCGGGGGTGCTGATCAGGGCCCGGTACCGGGGACATCGGGCGTCGAGTTCCTCGTGCGTCCCCACGTCCACCAGCCGGCCGCGCTCCAGCACGGCTATCCGGTCCGCGAGTTGCAGGGTGGAGCGGCGGTGGGCGATCAGCAGCGTGGTGCGGCCGGCCATCACGCCGCGCAGGGCCTGGTGGATCTCGGCCTCCACCTGCGGGTCCACGGCCGAGGTCGCGTCGTCCAGCAGCAGGATCCGCGGGTCGCTCAGGATCGCCCGGGCCAGCGCGATCCGCTGCCGCTGGCCGCCGGACAGGGTCAGGCCCTGCTCGCCGACCTTGGTGGCGTAGCCGTCCGGGAGTTCGCGGATGAACCCGTCGGCCTGGGCGGCGCCGGCCGCGGCCTCGATCTCGGCCTCGGTGGCGTCCGGGCGGCCGTACGCGATGTTGCTCGCGACGGTGTCGGAGAACAGGAAGCTCTCCTCCGGCACGATGCCGACGGTGGCCCGGATCGAATCGAGCGTCAGGTCCCTGACGTCGTGGCCGTAGAGCCGGACGGTGCCCTCGGTGGCGTCGTAGAAGCGCGGGAGGAGCTGGGCGACGGTGGACTTGCCCGAGCCCGAGCCGCCGACCAGGGCCAGCGTCTCCCCCTCGGCGAGCCGGAAGCTCAGCTCGTGCAGGACGGGGGCCGACTCGCCGTACGTGAAGTCGACCCGGTCGAACTCGACGGCCGGGGCGGCGGCGGTGACCGGCGGTGCGGTGGTCAGGTCGGCCGCGTCCGGACGCTCCTGCACCTTGGGACGCTGGTCGACGAGTTGGAGCACCCGCTCGACCCCGGCCCTGGCCTGCTGGCCGACCGTGATCACCATGGTGAGCATCCGGACCGGACCGGTGAGCTGCGCCAGGTAGGTGGAGAAGGCGACGAAGGTGCCCAGGGTGACCTCGCCCCGGACGGCCAGCCAGCCGCCGAGCGCCAGCACCGCGACCTGGCCGAGCGCCGGAATGGCCTGCATCGCCGGGGTGTAGAGGCTGTTCAACCGGATCGAGCGGAGCCGGGCGCCGAACAGCTCACGCGAGGCGCGCTCCAGCTTGGCCCGCTCCTGGGCCTCCTGGCCGAAGCCCTTGACCACCCGGACGCCGCCGACCGCGCCGTCCACCACGCCGGCGACCGCCGCCGCCTCCTGCTGGGCGGCCCAGGTCGCGGGGAACAGCCGCCGTCGGCTGAGGGTGGCGAACCACCAGAGCGCGGGGCCCATCACCAGCGCGACCAGGGTCAGCGGCAGCGAGAGCCAGAGCATCACCAGCACGGACATGCCGAACATCAGCACGTTGCCGGTCATCATCGGCAGCATCGACAGCAGGCCGACGATCAGCTGGAGGTCCGAGGTCGCCCGGCCGACCACCTGGCCGGTGTCGAGCCGGTCCTGCCGGTCGCCGTCCAGTCGGGTGAGCGAACGGAACAGGTCGGACCGCAGGTCGTGCTGGACGTCGACCGCCAGCTGCCCGCCGTAGTAGCGGCGGACCTGGGTGCAGACGAACACCAGCGCGGCCGCGACCAGCAGCGCCACCGCCCACGGGGTGAGCGGCCGGGTGTGCGTGGTGATCACGTCGTCGATGATCACCTTGGTGATCAGGGGGACGGTGGCGGTGACGGCCATACCGACCAGCGAGGCACCGAACGAGAGCAGCACGTTGCGGCGGTGCCGCCAGCTGTAGCCGACCAGTCGGCGGAGCCAGCCGCGCTCGGCATCGACTGTCGGTCCGCGAGATCCGTGAGTCTCAGACATATTTAGGGATACTAACCATTTCATCGTCCGCCCCCATCGCTTTTCGACGGGCACGCATCGGACCGAACAGTGCTCCGGCCGAGCTGCTTCCCGCCCGACCAGGATGCCCCGCCGGGACACCCGGCCGGACCGGGCGGACGAACCCTGTCGGGACCGCCCTTCGACCTAGGGCCTGTCGTCGGACTCCCGTCGTCGCCCGGAGGGCGGCCCTGCGGCGTCCGGTGCGTGCTCTCGGCGTGCCGGGCAGGAGCACGCGCACTGGGTCGTCCTCGGGCTTTCATCCGGTGCGGCGAGCGTGCGTGCCGGGCGTCGTGGGGCAGGCGGGAGTCTGCCGACAGGCCCTAGGGCTGTTGGCGGATCACGCCGGGCCCGGGCCAGGATGACCGGTCCGGCGCGATCCGGCAGGGACCGGGCCTAGGCGCCCGGCCGGACCGCCTGGCCGGGGACGGGAGTCCCCGAGCGGCGGACGTGCAGGACGGTGGCGTCCAGCGGGAGCGGGGCGGTGCCCACCAGGGTGAGGCCCGCGTCGGCGAACAGGCGGGCGTAGTGGTCGGCCCGGCGCTCCCGGCCGCCCACGTTGCAGCGCATGTGGAGGTCCCACGCGGTGGCCAGCGAGGGCGAACCGTCGTCGGGAAGCACCCGCTCCACCACCAGCAGGTCGGCGTGGGCGGGCATCGCGCGGGCGCAGTGCCGCAGGATCTCCCGGCACCGGTCGTCGTCCCAGTCGTGCAGGATCCGGGAGAGCAGGTAGACGTCCCCGCCCGCCGGGACGTCGGCGAAGTCGCCCGCCACGTACTCGCACCGGTCGCCGTGACCGGCCGCGGCCAGCGAGAGCCGGGCGGCCGCGACGGCGTGCGGGCGTTCGAGCAGCACACCCCGCAGACCGGGGTGGGCGGCGAGCAGCCGGCCCAGGAGCTCCCCGTTCCCGCCCGCGACGTCCACCACCGTGCCGGGGGTGGCCGCCCGGCCCGCGGCCATCACGACCGGGTGGGCGGAGAGCGGGTCGAACATCCGCGAGCTCGCGGCCATCGACTCGTCGAAGAGCGCGGCGAGCCGGGGGTCGCGGGCGAAGTGGTCGAAGTGGTTCTCGCCGTGCAGGTGGTCGAAGGCGACCTCGCCCGTCCGCACGGTGTGCCCGAGGGCGGCGAACGACTCGTAGAACGGCCCGCCGTACATCAGGGCGAGCGGGCGCATCGAGGCAGGGACGTCGGTGCGCAGCAGGGCGCCGATCTCGGTGAGCCGGTAGCCGTCCGCGTCGGCCGACACCACGCCGAGCATGGCGAGGTAGCGCAGCAGCGAGACCAGGGTGTCCGGGTCGGCGCCGACCGCCCGGGCCAGGGCCGGTGCACCGAAGGCGGTGTGGGTGTCGAGGGCGTCGGGCAGCCGGAGTTCGGCGCAGACGGCCAAGGCCTGGGTGGTCCACGCACCGGTCAGCAGGCGCAGGAGCGTTTCGGCCGGTCGGCCGGCCCGGTACTGGGCGAGGTGCGCGTCGAGCACGTCGGGGTGCTCACCGGGGACGTAGAGCTCCAGCCGCCGGTAGCCGGCCTTCGAGCCGGTGGGCGCGGTGAAGTAGAGGACGGTGCCGTCCTCGTGCGGGTTGTAGCCGCCGCCGTCGGCGGTGGCACCGTTCCGGGTCAGCAGCGCGCACAGGCCGCGCAGCACCAGCGGGTCGGGCTGCGCGACCTCCAGGGCGAGGTGCGCCTCGTGGTCGCGGGTGCGCTCGTGCTCGGCCAGGCCGGCGAGGTCCGAACCGGGCGGGACGGCCAGGGCGAACACCTCGACCGTACGGTCCGACCCGGCCACCCGGGGCCGGAGGATCCGCACGTCCAGCTCCGACGGGTCGCGCCCGTGCCGGGTGGCCAGGCGGTCGCGGACCACCACGCTGGGGCGCGCCGGCCCGTCGGAGGGCAGTCCGCCGTCGTCGAGGAGGGCGGACAGGTCCTCAGGAGAGGACGGGAAGACCAGCAGGGCCGCGTGCGAGAACCGGCAGCGCTCCACCAGCGCGCGCAGTTCGAGGGCGTCGAGCCCGGGCAGCAGGAGCGGCAGCAGGGTGGCGGTGTCCTGCTCCCGGACGAAGGCGACCGTCTCGGTCAACCGGTCCAGGTCGGTCGGGTAGGTCGTGGCGGCGGCGGTCGTGGTGGGCATGGTGGTGGTGGTCATGGTGACAGGTCCTCACTTCTGGGGTGTGGGGCCGGATCCGGGCATGGCGGTGCCATGGAGGCGATGTGGAGACGGTGTGTGCCTAGGGGAAAACGATTCTCCGGACGCGTCCGGAAGGGGTCAGACGCCGACGTAGTGCTCGGCGAACCAGTCCTGGTGACTGCGCGAGGTGCGCAGCGAGTCCAGGCGCGAGCGCCGTAGGGCGTCCTGGAAGGGCGCTCCGGCCTCCTGCCCGGGCACGCCGTGCAGGAGCTGGACCATCCAGTGCGAGAACTCCTGCGCGCGCCAGATGTACCGCAGGCAGCGCTCCGAGTACGTGGCGAGCCCGTCGCCGTCACCGTGCCGCAGCTCGGCGACCAGGGCCTCGGCCAGCAGCTCCGCTTCCAGCACGGCCAGGTTGGCCCCCTTGGCCGCGGACGGGCTGAGCAGGCTCGCGGCGTCACCGGCGAGGATCAGCGAGCCGTGCCGCAGCGGCTCCAGCACGTCGGACTCCAGGTCGACCACGGCGCGCTGGACGATCGGGCCACGGTGCAGCGGGCCGTGCTCGGCCGTCCGCATCCGCAGCTCCAGCTCCGCCCAGATCTGCTCCTCGGACCACGCTTCGGCCGCGCTCCCGCGCTCGGTCTGGAGGTAGTACCGGGTGACCGAGGGGGTGCGCGCCATGTGTCCGGCGAAGCCCCGGGGGTGGACGGCGTAGCCCACGGCGTCCAGGCTCGGCGGCGCCTCGGCGAGCAGGCCGAGCCAGGAGACGCCGTGGTCGTGGCGGTGGTGGCGGAAGCTGCCGGGCGGGAGCGAACGGCGGGCCGCGCCGTGCCGACCGTCGCAGCCGGCCACGTACCGGGCCTGCCAGGTCTCCTGGCGGCCGTCGGGCTCGCGGACGGTGACCCGGGGGCGGCTGGTCCCGATGTCGAGGACGGCCTGTGCCTCGGCGCCGAAACGAATCTGCCCACCGGCCTCCTCGAAGTGCGTCAGCAGGTCGGCCACCAGCAGGTGCTGCGGGTAGACCGTGTGCCGCTCACCCAGGCCGAGACCGCCGTAGTCCAGCCGGAACCGGCCGTCCTCGGTACGGAACTCGCATACCGCGTGCTCCTTCCCGTGCCGGTGCAGGCCCTCCGCGAGGCCGTGCCGGTCCAACACCCGCACGGTGTTCGCGGCCAGGAACCCGGCCCGGGCCCGAGTGGTCAACTGAGCCCGGGTGGCGCGCTCGAGGATGACGCAGTCCACCCCCGCCGCGAGCAGCAGGTTGCCCAGTACCAGCCCGGCGGGCCCGGCTCCGAGGACGACCACGTCAGCCGAACGGCCCACACCTCTGATGATCTGACTCTCCATCATGGAAGTGGATCATAGGCAGTCCCCCGGTCGGCGTACCGAAAAGTTCACCCGTATGCACGAATTGGGCCGTCGTTCACGGGCCGGACACCGGCGGCCGGAAGCCCGTCGAGTGGGCATCACACCTCGGGTGACCGGGCCAAACGCGGCGGGATCAGGCGTTCTGCTCGGCTGCGCCCTGCTCGGCCGTGTCCTGCACTGCTGCGTCCCGCTCCGCTGCGTCCTGCTCCGCTGCGGCGGCGGCGAACGCTCCCTGGGCGAGGGCCCGCAGCAGTCCGGCCATGGCCGACCGGGACAGACCGGTGCGGTCGGCGCTGTGCGGGGTGGAGTTGAGCAGGCCGAAGACCGCGTGCACGGCGGTACGGGCGGTCGGCTCGGCCGTGGGCTCGGCCAGGGTCGGATAGGTCTGCCGGACCACCTCGACCCACAGCTCGACATAGGCGCGCTGGAGGCGGCGGACCCGGCGGCGGTCCTCCTCCTTGAGGTGCAGCAGCTCACGGTCGTGCAGGGTGATCAGGTCGCGGTCGTCCAGCGCGAAGTCGACGTGCCCGACGACCAGGGCCTCCAGTGCGCCGTCCGGAGCAGTCGCCTCACCCGCCCGGCGGCGGCCCTCCTCCAGCAACCGCTCGCTGATGCCGATGAGCAGGTCGGCGAGCATCGCGTCCTTGCCGGAGAAGTGACGGTAGAGCGCGGGACCGCTGATCCCGACCGCCTTGCCGATCTCGTCCACGCCCACGCCGAGGAAGCCACGCGCGGCGAACAGCCGGGCCGCTTCCTTGCGGATCTGGTCGCGACGCGGGACTGCGGGGGCTGCTGGGACGTTCGGCATGCCTCCCATCGTAGACAGTGGGGTTATCCATGGTTAACCTGAGCCCACGAGTTAACGCTCATTAACCTTGGGTGGATTCGGGTGCCGGGCTACCCGCTCGGCCACCCGTCCCGTCCGCTCTCCGAGGACAAGGGAGCTCCTGGGATGGCCATCTCCACCGCCGGCCCGTCCGTCGGTCCGGTCGCTGCTGCTGTTCCGCCGCCGGTCGTACCCACCGACCCGGCTGCGGCGCCCGCGCCCCGGCTGACCAGCGCGGCCGACCCCGGCTCGGAGGCGTACCGGGCGAACACCGCCGCCCACCGGGCCCTGGTGGTCGAACTCCGGGAGAAGCTCGCCGCAGCCGCCCTCGGCGGCGGCGCCAAGTCCCGGGCCCGGCACACCGCCCGTGGCAAGCTGCTGCCGCGCGACCGGGTGGACACCCTGCTCGATCCCGGCTCCCCCTTCCTGGAGCTGAGCCCGCTCGCGGCGGACGGCCTGTACGACGGCGCGGCCCCGGCGGCCGGGGTGATCGCGGGCATCGGCCGGGTGGCCGGCCGCGAGGTGGTGGTGGTCGCCAACGACGCCACCGTCAAGGGCGGCACCTACTACCCGATGACGGTCAAGAAGCATCTCCGGGCCCAGGAGGTGGCGCTGGAGAACCAGCTCCCCTGCATCTACCTGGTCGACTCCGGCGGCGCCTTCCTGCCGATGCAGGACGAGGTCTTCCCGGACCGCGACCACTTCGGCCGGATCTTCTACAACCAGGCCAGGCTCTCCGCCGCCGGCATCCCGCAGATCGCGGCGGTGCTCGGCTCCTGCACGGCCGGCGGCGCGTACGTCCCGGCGATGAGCGACCAGGCGGTGATCGTCCGGAACCAGGGCACCATCTTCCTGGGCGGCCCCCCGCTGGTGAAGGCCGCGACCGGCGAGGTGGTCACCGCCGAGGAGCTGGGCGGCGGCGAACTGCACTCCCGCACCTCGGGGGTGACGGACCATCTGGCCGAGGACGACACGCACGCCCTCGCCATCGTCCGCACCATCGTGGCGGGGCTCGGCGCCCGGCCCGCCAAGCCGTGGCCGCTCGCGCCGGTGGAGGCCCCCGCCGTCGACCCGGCCGGGCTGTACGGCGCGGTGCCGGTGGACCCCCGGACGCCCTACGACGTCCGCGAGGTGATCGCCCGGCTGGTGGACGGCAGCCGGTTCGCCGAGTTCAAGGCCGAGTACGGCACCACCCTGGTCACCGGCTTCGCCCGGATCCACGGCCACCCGGTCGGCATCGTGGCCAACAACGGGGTGCTGTTCGCCGAATCCGCCCTCAAGGGCGCGCACTTCATCGAACTGTGCGACCAGCGCGGCATCCCCCTCCTCTTCCTGCAGAACATCACCGGCTTCATGGTCGGGCGCCAGTACGAGGCGGGCGGCATCGCCAAGCACGGCGCCAAGATGGTCACCGCCGTCGCCTGCACCCGGGTGCCCAAGCTGACGGTGGTGATCGGCGGCTCGTACGGCGCCGGGAACTACTCGATGTGCGGCCGGGCGTACTCACCCCGCTTCCTGTGGATGTGGCCGGGCGCCAAGATCTCGGTGATGGGCGGCGAGCAGGCGGCATCGGTGCTGGCCACCGTCCGCCGGGACCAGTTCGACGCCCAGGGCGAGGACTGGCCGGCGGAGGCCGAGGAGGAGTTCAAGCGGCCCGTCCGGGAGCAGTACGAGCGACAGGGCAACGCCTACTACGCGACCGCCCGGCTCTGGGACGACGGCGTGATCGACCCGCTGGACACCCGTACCGCGGTCGGCCTCGCGCTGACCGCCTGCGCCAACGCCCCGTTGGCCCCGGCCCGGCCGTACGGGGTCTTCCGGATGTGACGCCCCGTCCGCTGCTCCCCGTTCGACCCGCCCTGCTGTTCTCCTGAATTTCCGACTCGGAGGAACACCTCCCATGTTCGACACAGTTCTGGTCGCCAACCGAGGCGAGATCGCGGTCCGGGTGATCCGCACCCTGCGCCGGCTCGGTGTGCGCTCGGTCGCGGTGTTCAGCGACGCGGACGCCGACGCACCGCACACCCGGGCGGCCGACCTCGCCGTCCGGCTCGGCCCGCCGGGGCACAGCGACAGCTCGGCGGCGGAGACCTACCTCCGCACCGACCTGCTGCTGGACGCGGCCCGCCGCAGCGGGGCCCAGGCCGTCCACCCGGGGTACGGCTTCCTCGCCGAGAACCCCGGCTTCGCCCGGGCCTGCGCCGAGGCCGGTCTGGTCTTCATCGGCCCGCCGCCGGCCGCGGTGGAGCTGATGGGCGACAAGATCAACGCGAAGCGGGCGGTCCGGTCCGCAGGCGTGCCAGTGGTGCCCGGCAGCCAGGGCGGCTCGCCGACCGATGCCGAACTGACCGCCGCCGCAGCCGAGATCGGCTACCCCGTGCTGCTCAAGCCCTCGGCCGGTGGCGGTGGCAAGGGCATGCGGCTGGTGCACGACCCGGCCGAGCTGGCCGGCGAGCTGGCCGCCGCCCGCCGGGTCGCCCGGACGGCCTTCGGTGACGACACCCTGCTGCTGGAGCGCTGGGTCGACCGTCCCCGGCACATCGAGGTCCAGGTCCTGGCCGACACCCACGGCCGGACGGTGCACCTCGGTGAGCGCGAGTGCAGCCTGCAGCGCCGCCACCAGAAGCTGATCGAAGAGGCGCCCTCCGTTCTGCTCAACCCGGAGACCCGGGCGGCGATGGGTCTGGCGGCCGTCCGGGCCGCCGAGGCGTGCGGCTACACCGGCGCCGGGACGGTGGAGTTCATCGTGCCGGGCATCGACCCCGACGGGCCGACCCCCGACGGCGTCCTGGACTTCTTCTTCATGGAGATGAACACCCGGCTTCAGGTGGAACACCCCGTCACCGAGCTCGCCGTGGCCGTGCGGGCCGACACCCCGGCACCGGAACGGCTCGACCTGGTCGAGTGGCAGCTGCGGGTGGCCGCCGGCGAGGAGTTGACGTTCGATCAGTCGGAGATCTCCTTCAAGGGTCACGCGATCGAAGCCCGGATCTGCGCCGAGGATCCCGAGCGCGACTTCCTGCCCACCGGCGGGCGGATCCTGCTGCTGGACGAGCCGACCGGCGACGGCATCCGGGTCGACTCCGGCATCCAGGCGGGCACCGAGGTCGGCAGCCTGTACGACCCGATGCTGGCGAAGGTGATCGCGTACGGGCCGGACCGTCCGACCGCGCTCCGACGACTGCGGGCCGCCCTGGCGGAGACCCGGGTGCTCGGTGTCACCACCAACGCCGGCTTCCTCCGCCGCCTGCTCGCCCACCCCGACGTGGTGGCGGGCCGCCTCGACACCGGGCTGGTCGAGCGCACCGTCGAGCAGACTCCCGAGGTCCTGGCCTCCTCCCTGGTACGTAGCTCGGCGGATTCGGCCGGCGCCGTGCCGACCGGTTCGGCCGGCACCCTGCCGGCCGAGGATCTCTACTACGCGGCCGCGCTGGCCCGGCAGTTGGGCCTGGCCCCGGCCACCGCTGCGGACGGCTGGACCGACCCGTTCGCGGTACCGTCCGGCTGGCGGCTGGGGGGCACGGCCGCCTGGACCACCCACCGGCTGCGGCTGGCGGGGCACGACCCGGCCACCGTGCTGATCCGGCCCGCTGCGGTGGACACCCCGTCAGGTGCCGGGCCGACGGGCACCGGAGCGTCGAGTGGCGGACCGTCAGGCGCGGGCCAACCGTCAGGCGCGGGCCAGGAGTTCGAGGTCCGGCTCGGCGAGGCCGGCCCGTCGCGGCTCGCTCGGGCCACCCTGGCGCCGGGGCGGCTGCACCTGACGGTCGACGGGCTGCGGTCGACGTTCGCCTACGCCACCGACAGCGGCTTCGGCGCCACCCACGGGCCGGTCCAGTGGCTCGGAGTGGACGGGGACGCCTGGGCGGTGCACC
This sequence comes from Kitasatospora sp. NPDC101801, assembly GCF_044766665.1. Lineage (NCBI taxonomy): Bacteria > Bacillati > Actinomycetota > Actinomycetes > Kitasatosporales > Streptomycetaceae > Kitasatospora > Kitasatospora sp. NPDC101801. Next base: position 103,707 of record NZ_JBIWML010000016.1, on the reverse strand, counting down.
CGTACGACCCGGTGGTCGACCGGGCCGGCGCGAGCGCCGCCCACCACGGCGGCCTGACCGCACCGATGCCGGGCACGGTCACCGTGGTCAAGACCGCCCTCGGCGAGTTGGTCCGTCGCGGGCAACCCCTGTTGGTACTGGAGGCGATGAAGATGGAGCACGTGATCACCGCACCGCACGACGGCACCGTCGGCGAACTGCGGGTCAGCGCCGGGGCGACCGTGGCGATGGATGAGCTGCTGGTCGTGGTGGAACCCGTCGAGGAAGCTTCCGAGCAGCTCACGGGGTCCGCGTCATGAGCGAGTCGACCCTGACGGACGAGACCTCCGGGGCATCGGCCACCCATGAGCCCGACGCCCTCGAACTGGGGTTGCCCACCCCCGTACCGGAACCCGGCCTGCCCGGTCGGGTCAGTATCCACGAGGTGGGGCCGCGTGACGGCCTTCAGAACGAGAGTTCACTCGTACCGGTGACGGTGAAGGCGGAGTTCATCGCCCGGCTCGCCGCCGCCGGGCTGCGCACGGTGGAGGCCACCAGCTTCGTGCACCCCAAGTGGGTACCGCAGTTGGCGGACGCCGAGGAGCTGATGCCCCGGCTGACCGGGCTGCCCGAGCAGTACCCCGGGCTGCGGCTGCCGGTTCTGGTGCCGAACGAGCGCGGCCTCGACCGCGCGCTCGCCCACCACGCCACCGAGATCGCCGTCTTCGCCAGCGCGACCGAGACCTTCGCGCGCCGGAACCTCAACCGGACGGCGGGCGAAGCGCTGGAGATGTTCCGGCCGGTGGTCGAACGGGCCGGTGCGGCCGGGGTTCCGACCCGCGGCTACCTCTCGATGTGCTTCGGTGACCCGTGGGAAGGCCCCGTGCCCACCGCCCAGGTGGTCGACTTCGGGGTCCGGCTGCTGGAGCTCGGCTGCACCGAACTGAGCCTCGGCGACACCATCGGGGTGGCCACCCCGGGCCAGGTGGTCACCCTGCTCGAGGGCTTCGCCGCGGCCGGGGTCCCGATGGGCAGCATCGCCGTCCACTTCCACGACACGTACGGACAGGCCCTCGCCAACACGCTGGCCGCGCTCCGCGCCGGCGTCACCACGGTCGACGCCTCGGCGGGCGGCCTGGGCGGCTGCCCGTACGCCAAGAGCGCGACCGGCAATCTGGCCACCGAGGACCTGGTCTGGATGCTGCACGGCCTGGGCATCGAGACCGGCGTCGACCTGCGCGCACTGGTCGCCACCAGCACCTGGATGGCCGGGCAGCTCGGCCGTCCCAGCCCGTCCCGAGCGGTCCAGGCACTGGCCGGCCACGCGGCGTGAGCGGTCTGTCCTGAGCGGTCCACCCCTGTGGGCAGCGCCTCGATGGAGCCCGCCCCGCACTTCGACCCCACGCTTCGACCCGGCACTTCGGCCCGGCGATCGCTCCGATCGCGCGCCGGGCCCGTGCCACCGGTACCACCGTCTTCCCGGCCCTCTTCGGCCCATCTCTCGGCCCCTCAGCCGCCTCGATCCAGGAGGATCACCATGCTCGATCACCGCTTGGACAGTGAGTACGAGGAACTCCGGCGCACCGTCGCCGAGTTCGCCCAGGACGTGGTCGCCCCGAAGATCGGCGAGTACTACGAGCAGGGCGAGTTCCCGTACGAGATCATCCGTGAGATGGGGCGGATGGGGCTCTTCGGCCTGCCGTTCCCGGAGGAGTACGGCGGGATGGGCGGCGACTACTTCGCGCTCTGCCTGGCGCTGGAGGAGTTGGCACGGGTCGACTCCTCGGTCGCGATCACGCTGGAGGCCGCGGTCTCGCTGGGCGCGATGCCGATCTACCGGTTCGGTACCGAGGAGCAGAAGCGCGAGTGGCTGCCCCGGCTGACCTCGGGCGAACTGCTGGGCGCCTTCGGCCTGACCGAGCCGGAGGGCGGTTCCGACGCGGGCGCGACCAGGACCACCGCCCGCTACGACGAGGCCACCGACGAGTGGGTGATCAACGGCACGAAGTGCTTCATCACCAACTCCGGTACGGAGATGACCGGTCTGGTCACGGTGACGGCCCTGACCGAACCGATCGCTCGTTCGAGTGAAGACGGTTCGGACCCCTCGCCAAGCCGGGAGATCTCCTCCATCATCGTGCCCACCGGTACCAGTGGTTTCACGGTTTCCCGCAAGTACTCCAAGGTCGGATGGAACGCCTCCGACACCCGCGAACTGTCCTTCACCGAATGCCGAGTCCCCGCGGCCAACCTGCTCGGCGCCCAAGGCCGCGGCTACGCCCAGTTCCTGCGCATCCTCGACGAGGGGCGCATCGCCATCGCAGCCCTGGCCACCGGGCTGGCTCAGGGATGTGTCGACCAGTCAGTCAGCTACGCCGGCACCCGCCGCGCCTTCGGGCGGACGATCGGCGCCAACCAGGTCATCCAGTTCAAGCTCGCCGACATGGAGATGCGCGCGCACACCTCCCGCCTGGCCTGGCGGGACGCCGCCTCCCGCCTGCTGCACTCCGAGCCCTTCAAGAAGGAGGCCGCGATCGCCAAGCTGTTCTCCTCCGAGGCCGCCGTCGACAACGCCCGCGAGGCCACCCAGATCCACGGCGGCTACGGCTTCATGAACGAGTTCCCGGTCGCCCGCTTCTGGCGCGACTGCAAGATCCTGGAGATCGGGGAGGGCACCTCCGAGGTCCAGCGGATGCTCATCGCACGCGAGTTGGGGGTCAATGTCTGATCCGGACCAGGACGGTGCCGACCAGGCCGCCGTCCTCGAACGGCCAGTGGGTTCCGGGCGGTGCGCAACGCCCGGAACCCCCTGGTACTGCCTCAGCCGCCCACCTGGGCGTCGATCTGGTCGTACCTGACCTGGGCCAGCTGGAAGGCGGTCGGCTGCAACCGCACCAGCCCCGAGTACGGCCCGCTCAGCTCCACGACCAGGCTCACCCCGAACGCGACACACGCTCCCAGGAAGGCCATCAGCACCAGGTTCCGCGCATTGACGGTGAGTCCGATCACCGGCGGTGTCGCCACCACGAAGACCGCCCCGACGAACAGACCACTCAGCACGACCTCGGGCACCACCGCCCTGACGTCGGCCAGGCGGGTGTTCCGCCTGGCGTAGGCGTCGGTCAGATTCCGCATCACCTCGTTCTTGACCGCGAGCTCACCCGGGGTCACGGCCACCGAACCGTCGAGCGCCACCCGGACTTGGTCGAGCGCCTGCCACGCCGTCGCGCTGCCCCGCCCTTTCTGCATCTGCTCCCACTCGTCCCCCGCCACGTCCCTGGTGTACTCCCGGACCTTCTGCCGGACCACCGCGCGGTCCGGGCCAGGCAGTCCCTTCGCGATCCAGTACACCTCTGTGAGCGCTCGGCTCTCCGCATACGTCTGCTGGCGGGCGGAGTTGAGCTGCTGCCAGGCCCCGGCCACGCTGAAGCCGGTGAAGAGAGCAAAGAAGCCGAGCACGGTGGCACCCGCGAACGCCAGGGCCTGCGGAGACGTCACCCCTTCACGCGAGCGCTTGGTCCGCCCGAAGAGCAGGCCGAAGAACAGGGCCAGGACGGCACCCGCCAGACAGAACAGACCGATCGTCCACATCAGTTGCCACTCCTCCTCCGAACCCACCGCCACCGGCCGGCGCTGCCGGTGGCCTGCCCTGGCGTGCCATCCGCTGTCGGCCCTTCTGATACCGGCCTTCCGATACCGACCCTTCGGCCGCCCGCCTCGGCGCCAGTTCCGGGCCCTGGCCGGCCGCTCGACTGCTCAGCCGCTCAGCCCCGGCCGCCTCGCCCTCGGGCGGCGAAAGCCGCGGCCAAGGCGCACAACACCGGAAGCAGCATCGCGAGCAGCAGCACCATCACCTCATCCATCTCCCAAGGCTCGTTGTCGTCCGGGTCGACCCGACCGTCCGACCCCGGGGCTTCGGCGGCAACCTCGTGCCCCAGGGGTGCCTCCGCCCCGGCCCCAGCACCCGCCCTCGCCCCCGGCTCTGCTGCGGCCGCGCCCGGTGCGGGCACACCGACCGCGTCAGCGCCTGGCCCCGGTGAACCGGGCTGCCCCGTTCCGGCTGCCGGTACCCGGAACGGGCTGCCGAGCCCCGGCAGCGGGCCGAGACCCGGTCGGTACGGCACAACCAGCCCGCTGGCGGCCTGCCCCGCCGCCAACCCGTCCGAACTCGCGGCCGGTCCGCTCGCCGGGCCACCCGCCGGGTTCACCCCGCCGGGACCTGCGCCGCCGGTCGCCGTTCCTCCCCCAGCGCCCCCACCTACGGACGCGCCGCCCTGGGGGCCACCACCCGATCCGCCCGTACCGGCACCGGTCCCGCCGCCGTGCCCGTTACCCCCGCCACCGCCTCCACCGCCTCCCGAGCCGCTGCCACCACCGCCCTGGCCCGACGCTCCGTCATATCCGCCAGGTGCCTCGCCCGTCAGCCGACGTGCCGCCAGTCGCTGCCCGTCCTCCCCGATCGCGCCGTCCTCCGCGTAACCATCGCCCCGCACCACCCCCGACTGCGGGCCAGGACGTGCCGCACCGCTCACCACGCACTCCACCGGATGCCCGGGCACCAACAGCCCCTCACCGGACAGCCACGCACAGGAGACCGCGCCCGCTCCCGGTACCCCGGAGGCCACCTTCGTCCCACTGACCGGCACATCCCCCAACGCCTCGACCTGAAAGTGGAGTTCAACCGCCCCGGCAGCCGGAGCGGCCTGCACCCGGCGCACCGGCCGCGCCTCCACCGCCCCCGACCGCCGGGTCACCCCAGACCCAGCTGGCCGCCCGACCGCTCGCAGGGCCAGCCCCGACGCGATCCCGACGTACCCGACCCGGGTGGTCGCCACCGCCCTGGGCAGACCGTCCGGCGCTGCCCCGTCCACGGTCACCGTGGTCTCCTGCGGCCCGGCCCCGGCCACGAACCGGACACCGCACTCGACCGTGCCCAACGGCGGCACCGCGACTGTTGCCCCCTGACCGCCCTGACCACCCTGGCCACAACGGACCTGCCCGCCCGGCACCTGCTGATCGCTGAGGACGGCGGTCAGCCCGTACTCGGCCCGGTTCACGATCCGATAGCTCCGCAGCACCTGCTCACCGGCCCGGACGCGGACCGCCGTGCCTTCCGTGGCATTGGTACGGACGCTCAGGCGCAGCGCGTCCCGGGCCTCACCACCGCGCTGCGTCCCCGCGACCACGGCGGCGCGGGCCACCTCGCCGCCACCCGACCCGACGATCCCCAGCACCAACACCAGCGCCAGGAAGCCGACCGCCACGAACCCACCCCGGCCCCGGACGCCGGTCACTCCGGCCGGTTCGGCACCCGGGTGTCGGCGGGCGGCCGCACCCCCTGGTCGAATGATCATGTTGTCATGCTTGCCCGATTCACCCGGTCATCCAGCACCCTGACACCTCATCAGCGATCAAGATGACTCGATCGGCCCACCCGGTGCCGGCGGCGCACTCTCGCCACAACAACCGTACGGATACGCACCAATGACCGTCCGCGATCCCGTTCCGAGCGGTCGCTCGGGCCGGACCAGCCCGCCCGGGGCGGTCAGGGAATGACGATGACGGGTCGGTTCGCCCTACGGGCCAACCGACCGGAGACCGAGCCGAAGAGCTTGCCGAGCAGCCCGTGGGTACTGCCGACCACGATCGCGTCGGCGGCGTACTCCCGGCCGACCTCCTCGATCTCGTGGCAGATGTCCCCGCCCCGCTCGACCAGGATCCACGGCACGCCCGCAAGGTAGTCGGCGCAGGCGAGTTCCAGGCCGAGCAACTCGGTCCGATGATCCGGCATGTCGACGAAGACGGGCGGCTCGCAGCCGGCCCAGACCGTGGCGGGCAACCGGTTCGCCACGTGCACGATGACCAGCCCGCAGCGTGAGCGGCGGGCCATGCCCACCGCGTAGGCGAGCGCCCGCTCGCTGGAGAGGGAGCCGTCGAAGCCGACCACCACACCGTGCTGGAAGGCCGGGTCACAGGCGGGTACGGGCTGCTCCCGCAGCGTGGGTTCGCCGCCCCGTCCCGGGTGGGAACTCGGACCGCCCGAACCCGTCCCCGCGCCGCCCGCGATCATTCCGTCCGTCATGGCTTCCTCCACCGCACCCGCACCGGCACCCCGCTGTCCCGCTCGCCAGTGACGCGGCCGTGGCCAACCCCGACGGACCACCTCGCGGACGAGGACGACCGGCGGACGCCGACGACCGGGCAGGCCCGACAGGCCCGGCAGGTCCCACAAGCCGGACGACAACCCATCCACCGTCCACGTGCCGACCGCATCATCGGTGGCAGCGGATCGGGGAGGCTCAAAACCAACCATGGCTCAAAGCTCTTCGAGTGAGATGGGCCGACAGGAAGGGGCACGGATGCCCGGGCAACAGGCCCACTCCCGACACCGAGTCCGTCTCTGCCGAGCACCACCGAATGCGACCTGTTCCTCTCAGAGTACGACGGGGCCAGGGTCCCGCCCAGCTGCGGAGCCCTGAAACGGCGTTGATCCTGCGAACGGAGGATGCGCGCGCCGTAACTTTCGCGCCCCTCTGTTGAGGCCGCGCGCCGCCCGACGAGAAGGTTCCCTGGAGCTTCGCCGAGGAAGCCCCGGGACGCAACAGTGCCGCCACACAACGTGACCCGACTGTCATCGTCCGACAGCCGACCCGACCGGGCGGTCTGTCTGTTGCCGTCCCCTATATAGGCCCACACATCCGTCCACGAATTCACCCAGGCCACAGACCCGCACACCAGGCGCGGACAATGCGCCCTCGGCCCGCCTCAACGCCCCGACCCCGACCGCCTCCCATCCGGATCCCAGCCGCCTGCCGCCCAAACCCCGCAAGTCGCCGGACCGGTCGCTTCTGGCCATTTCGGTCAACTACGGAACGCGACGCGGCAAATGCCTGCTGCAACTGCCAGGGCGCTGGCAGCATGCAGCGCATGCCGCTGCTGCTGTTCGATCTTGACAACACCTTGCTGCCCCGGGACGCCGCCTTCCGCGCCTGGGCGCAGGACTTCCTGGCCGAACACCGGCTACCGGCCGGGGACCTGGGCTGGTTCACCACCATCGACGGGAGTGGGCACGTCCCGCGCAGCACGGTACTGGGCGCTGCGAAGCGCCGCTACGGGCTCGACCGGTCGATGGACTTCCTGCTCGCCCACTACCGGCGAGGCATCAATGCACATATCCAATGCCCGAGTTCACATATCCAGGCACTCAACGCGGCCCGCTCGGCCGGGTGGTCGCTCGGCATCGTCAGCAACGGGGGCACCCGACCGCAACTGGAGAAGATCCGCCGGGTGGGCCTCGGCTCACTGGTGGACGGCTGGGTGATCTCCGAGGAGGCCCGATGTCTCAAGCCCGACCCACGGATCTTCGAGATCGCCGCCCAACGCTGTGGAGTCCCGCCGACCGGTGACTGGGCCACCCACACCTGGATGGTCGGCGACCACGCTCCCGCCGACATCGCCGGGGCCGAACTGACCGGCCTGCGCAGCGTCTGGCTCCACCACGGCCGCCCCTGGCCCGAGCTCGGGTACCGACCCACCCTCAGCGCGGCGGGCATCCCCGAGGCGGTCGGCCTGATCCTCTCCGCCCGCTCCGCCCCGGGGCCCCGCCGCACCGCCGCCGTCCCCAGTACCGCCGTCCCCAACAGCGCCGTCCCCAACAGCGCCGGCAACTCCATGAGCACCGCCGCCGCCAGGGCCAAGCCGGCCCGCCACCCGGGCGCCACGTTCTCCCGGCCGCCGTCCCCGTCACCGGCCCAGGCCCAGACCCAGGCCCAGACCCAGGCTCGCGATCAGGCTCGCGACCAGTTCCGCTCCGCCCCGACCAGGTTCGCCCCCGTCCCTCCCGGTACGGCGGGTTCCGCTACCGCCACCAGCGCGTGACGCCCTGCTCCAGGAAACCCAACTGCCGGTAGAGCGGCTCGCCGAGCTGGGTGGCCACCAGGGTGGTCACCCGGCCGGGCTGCGCCAGCAGAGCTGCCGAGAGCACCGCCCGGCCCAGCCCCTTCGAGCGGTACTCGGGCAGCACCGCCACCCAGTAGACGCCGACCGTCTCCTCGTTGTCGTAGGTCATGCAGGCGGCGGCCGGTTCGCCGTCCACCCGGCCCAGCCAGGCCCGGTATCCGGGTTCCGCCAGCAGCTCGGGCGGGAACTGCACGCCCCGCTCCCAGGGCTGCCTGGCCTCGAGCGGGAAGCCGTCCACCACCACCCGTTCCAGACCGGCCAGTTCCTCGACCCCGTGCACCTCAGCGACCGAGACCTCCTCGACCGGACCCGGCGCCCCGTCCCGCCGCTCCGACGGGCGCCGCTCCGCAACCGACGGTGCGTCAGGCTCGCGGACCATCACCGCCATCGCACGAATGGACTCCAGGCCCTCCCCGGTCAGATCGATCCCGCTGTACGGGTCCTCCAGGAGGTAGCGCTCGCCGTCCCACTCCTTGAGCAGCTCGGCCACTTCGGCCAGCAACGGTTCGACCCCGTCCGGCCCGTAAGGGCGGGTGATCACCACGCGACGGGTGTCGGCGGCATCCCGGGCGCACCGGACCGCCGTGAATCCGGGGCGGACGGTGAACTCCCAACCGTGCGCCCGAGCCTGGGCCAGCCAGAAGGCTGCCGCGTTGTCATTGGCCTGTTCGAGCCGACCTCGATTCGTCATGGCCCGACCCTAACCAGCGCTCGCACATGCGTCCGCTCCAGCCCCACCATTCCCTCCCGCCCCATCGAACCCGCCCATCGAACCCGCCCGCCGAACCCGCCCGCACCCGCACCTCGGGCGCACGCCCCGCACTCCGCCTCGCACCGCCCCCGCGCCAACCTCGCCCCACCCCCCGTTCCACCGCCTCGCCGCGGCGGAACGGCGCACACAGGCGCGCACCCCTACCGCGAGCGCCCCCGCTACGGACCGGCTGTTTTCGGTCAATCTCACTGCCCGCCCGTCCCGTTCGGCAAAGTCGCAGCCCAGAGCAGCCGGCGCAGCCCAATCTCCCGTGCGACCGAGAGGTAGGTCGTGCGGCAACAAGCCATCGCTCCTCCGGCCCTCTTCACAGGGGGGTCGACGGCTGCCACGCTTCGTGATCGAATGCATCACGCCAAATTGCCATGTCGACATAGCGTCGGATGGTGAACTTGTCACAACGGCAACGGTCCAACCAGTAGATTCGATCTTGGCGAGCAAGGCGATCTGCAAGGCGATTCGGTGATCACGGCGAGCAGTTCGGCACCGCGGCACCACCACACACACCACCGAGGGGGCTGGAGCGCCTTGAGCAGGGTGAGCAGGAGCGACACGGGTCCTGACGGCGGCCAGTCGTCGGCCGGCTTCACGAACCGCGCTTCGAGAGACAACGCGCCCCACCAGTCACACCAGCACCAGATCTACCCCTCCGCCCCATCCCTCGGATTCCAACCGGGCTACCAAGCAGGACATCCGGCCAATCCGTCGACCGGCCCGTCGGCCGGTTCCCAGTCCGGATATCAGACTGGACATCAGGCCGGACACCCGGTGAACCACCAGACCGGGCAGCAGCCGTCCGCCAACTCCGCCTCGCGCCGCGGGATCTCCCCCGCCGCCAATCTGGCGGCAGGTCAGGGTGCCACCACCGCAGTCCAACTGACGCAAGGCCAGTTCTCCACCGGGTCCGCGACGGCCACCCTCACTGCGCCGACCGCCACCACCGCGGCGAATGCCGGCCTGCTCGGCCACGCCGCCGCACCGCGCAAGCTCTCCGGCCGCCGCCGCCGCGAGACGGTGGCCGTACTGATCTTCGGGGGCGCCCCGATCTTCGAGAGCTCGATCCCGCTCTCGGTCTTCGGCGTCGACCGTCAGGACGCCGGAGTGCCGCGCTACCGCCTGCTGGTCTGCGCGGGCGAGGACGGTCCGCTGGCGACCACCGGTGGGCTGACCCTCACCGCACCGTACGGGCTGGAGACGCTCGCCCGGGCCGGCACCATCGTCGTCCCGGCCTGGCGGTCGATCTCGCAGCCCCCGCCGCCGGAGGCGATCGCCGCGCTCCGCAAGGCGCACCACGAAGGGGCCCGGATCATCGGCCTCTGCACCGGTGCGTTCGTGCTCGCCGCGGCCGGCCTGCTGGACGGCCGCCCGGCCACCACCCACTGGATGTACGCGCCGACCCTGGCCAAGCGGTACCCCAAGGTGCACGTCGACCCGCGCGAGCTCTTCGTCGACGACGGCGACGTCCTCACCTCGGCGGGCACCGCCGCCGGTATCGACCTCTGCCTGCACGTGGTCCGCAGCGACCACGGCGCCGAGGCCGCCAACGCGCTGGCCCGTCGCCTCGTGGTCCCGAGCCGGCGCAGCGGCGGCGGTCAGGCCCAGTACATCGACCAGTCTTTACCTGAGGAGATCGGCAACGACCCGCTCGCCGAGGTCGTGACCTGGGCCCTGGAGAACCTCAACCAGCAGTTCGACGTCGAGGTCCTGGCCGCCCGCGCCTACATGAGCCGCCGTACGTTCGACCGGCGGTTCCGCACCCTCACGGGCAGCGCCCCGCTGCAGTGGCTGATCACCCAACGGGTGCTCCAGGCACAGCGGTTGCTGGAGGCGTCCGAGCTCTCGGTGGACGACGTCGCGCGCCGCTGCGGCTTCCGTTCGCCGGTGGCCCTGCGCGGGCACTTCCGCCGCCAGCTCGGAGTCTCCCCCGCCGCGTACCGGACGGGCTACCGCGCCCGGCGCCCGGCTCCCCAGCCGACCGCCGGTCCTACCCTGCCCACCGGGACCAACCCGACCGTGCCCGCGCAGGCCCATCCGGCCGACCGGTCGGCCGGCGTCCAGGGCGGGGCGACCCACCTGACGGCGGGTCCGACCCGTCCGCTGGTGCCCACCCAGGCGGGCGCCGCTCCCCGTCCGGCCTCCCGTGGTGCCCACCCGGCTCACCCGGGCCACCCCGGCCATCAGGGGCACCCGAGCGCCGACACCCACGCCAGCGGGATCGGCCCCGAACGCGCCGTGGAGCACGCACACGCCACCGCGTCCGAGGAGGGGTACGGCCAGCCGACGGCCCGTGATCTGGGCCAGGGTCACCGTCCGGACGGAGCACCGGCGTCCGGGCCCCGCCCGGGCCACGGCGGCCCTCCCGCCGGTTCCGGCCGGCCCCCGGGCACCCCTGCGAACAGCGCCGCCGACGGCACTGCGGGCGAAGCCACGGACGGGCGGACGGGCCGACAGCTGTCCGGCTCGCGTGATCGCGCCGTAGGGTGAGCGTGTGAATGACCGCCTGGTATGGATCGACTGTGAAATGACGGGGCTCGACCTCGGCCGGGACGCCCTGGTCGAGGTCGCCGCTCTGGTGACCGACTCCGAGCTGAACATCCTCGGGGAGGGCGTGGACGTCATCATCCGCCCCCCTGCCGAGTCCCTGGAGACCATGCCGGACGTGGTGCGCCAGATGCACACCTCCTCCGGCCTGCTCGACGAGCTCGCGGACGGCGTCACGCTCGCCGAGGCGGAGGCCCGGGTGCTCGCCTACATCAGGGAGCACGCCGCCGAAGCCGGCAAGACCCCGCTCTGCGGCAACTCGGTGGCGACCGACCGCGGCTTCCTCTCCCGGGACATGCCCGCGCTCGAAAGCCACCTGCACTACCGGATCGTGGACGTCTCCTCGATCAAGGAACTGGCCCGCCGCTGGTTCCCGCGTGCCTACTACAACAGCCCGCAGAAGGGTGGCAGCCACCGCGCCCTCGCGGACATCCGGGAGAGCATCGCCGAACTCCGCTACTACCGCGAGGCGGTGTTCGTCGCCCCGCCGGGCCCGGACACCGACGCCGCTCGCACCATCGCCGCCAAGTACCAGCTGCCGACGGGCTGACCAGCGGGACGCTCCTCCGGTCACCGAAACCCTGGCGCGAGCACCCGTTCCGATCCTGTAGAGTTCTTCCTGTCGGAGCGGGAACGCACCGGCAGATGGTGGGTATAGCTCAGTTGGTAGAGCACCTGGTTGTGGTCCAGGTGGCCGCGGGTTCGAGTCCCGTTACTCACCCCAACAGCCTTGAGGGTCCGATCTCCTGGAGATCGGACCCTCAAGGCGTTTCTGCGTTCCACGCCTCCACACCTCCACGCCGAACCGGCACTACCCTCAGAAGCTACTCACTAGTAACATCTCTGCCATGACCACACCTTCGATCGGCCAGCTGCTCGACTCCACGGTGCCGATGGCGCACACCCTCAACCTCGAGTACCTGGAGACCAGTCCCGAGCGCGCGGTGCTCCGGCTGCCGGACCAGCCCGCTTACCACAACCACGTCGGCGGCCCGCACGCCGGCGCGATGTTCACGCTGGCCGAGTCGGCCAGCGGCTGCATCGTGCTCGCCGCGTTCGGCGACCAGCTGCACCGGGCCGTGCCGCTCGCCGTGAAGGCGGAGATCGCGTACAAGAAGCTGGCGAAGGGCGTGGTCACCGCCACCGCCACCCTGGACCGTCCGGCCGCCGACGTGGTGGCCGAGCTCGACAAGGGCGAGCGCCCGGAGTTCACGGTCACCGTGGACATCACCCGCGCCGACGGCGACGTCACCGGCGTGATGACCATCACCTGGACCCTGCGCCCCAACTCCTGACGCGCGGTCACCCGGCGGGGAGCAGCCGACCCGGCCTCCCCGCCGAGCACCGCCCACCTGAGCAGCACACCACCTGGGCCTGCCCGCGCGAGCCCTGTCCGCACGGGGCCCTACGCCGACTCCCGCACCACCAGCTCGGTGGCCAGCACCACCTGCCGCCGCGCGCGCCCCTGTTCGGCGATCTCCTCCAGCAGCAGCCGCGCCATCGTCCGCCCCATCTCCTCGATCGGCTGGCGCACGCTGGTCAGCGGGGGGTCGGTGTGCCGGGCCACGATCGAGTCGTCGAAGCCGATCACCGCCACGTCGTCCGGCACCCGCCGCCCGGCGGCCCGGAGCACCTGCAGCGCGCCCGCCGCCATCACGTCCGAGGCGCAGAACACCGCGTCCAGCCCGGGCCGGCGCTCCAGCAGCTCCCGCATCGCCACCCGCCCGCCCTCCTCGGTGAAGTCGCCCGGGCCGACCAGCTCCTCCTGGTACGGCCGGCCGGCCTCCTCCAGCGCCTGCCGGTAGCCGGAGAGCCGCGCCCTGGCCCCCTCCATGTCGAGCGGCCCGGTGATGGTCGCGACCTGCGCACAGCCACGCCGCAGCAGGTGCCGGACGGCCATCCGGGCCCCGCCCGCGTTGTCCGCGTGGACGTAGCTCAGCGGCTCCAGGTCCCCCCGCCGCCCCGCCAGCACCGAGGGGATCTCCAGGCTCTCCAGCAGGCTCGGCAGCGGATCGTCCTGATGCACCGACACCAGCAGTACGCCGTCCACCCGCTGGGCGGTCAGATAGGCCGAAAGTCGCTCCCGCTCGCGCTGGTTGCGGACCAGGATCAGCAGCAGCTGCATGTCGGTCTCGGCAAGTTCGGCGGAGACGCCGCTGATGATGTCGGAGAAGTACGGTTCGGAGAACAGCCGGGTCTCCGCCTCGGGGACGACCAGGGCGATCGAGTCGGTCCGTGAGGTGACCAGGGTGCGGGCCGCCCGGTTCGGGACGTAGCCGAGCTCGGCGATCGCGGCGTTCACCGCCTCCCGGGCCTTCTCGCTCACCCGGGGCGAACCGTTCACCACCCGGGAGACCGTCCCGCGCCCGACGCCCGCCAGTGCGGCCACCTCCTCCAGCGTCGGCCGGGCCGATCCGGCGGCGGTACGCGTCCCGGCGCGGCCGGAACCCGTACCGCCCGTACCGCCCGGCCCGCCCTGTGGGCCCGGCGAGCCTTGTGAGCCCTGCGAGCTGTGCGGCCGCTGCGGCCCGTTCGGCCCCGTCGGCCGCTGTGCGGTCTGGCTCATCGCTCACCTCGTGGGACACGTCGTCGTGGTCGTCGTTGCTCATTGTGGCCGGTTCGGCCCCGGGCCGATCGACCGGCGTCCGAGCACCCGCCCGAGCCGCCCTCCCAGCACCCGCCCGAGCCGCCGTCCCAGCACCCGCCCGAGCCGCCGTCCCAGCACCCGTCCGGACGCCCGCCGGGCAGCCCGCCGGGGGCCCCGCAGGACACACTCCCGCAACGGTTCCGACTTCTGCTCTTGACACTCACCCCCGCGACCGAGCAACCTTCCGGCATGCCTTTCGTGGGAGCGCTCCCACACCCTACTGGCCAATCACCGCGCACACAGCACCCCTGCCCCACCCTGGAACAAGGAGACCGCCATGCGCCGCAGCACCACCCGCCCCCGCAGAGCCGCCGCCCTCGCCACCGCCACGGTGGCCGCCACCGCCCTGTTGCTCACCAGCTGCTCCAGCTCCGACGGGGGCTCCGGCGACGCGAAGGGCGGGGACGCCAACGAGAAGATCACCCTGACCGTCGGCGACTTCGGCACCTTCGGCTACCAGGAGGCCGGGCTCTACGCCGAGTACATGGCGGCCCACCCGAACATCACCGTCAAGGCCGAGACCGCGCAGGACGGCCAGAAGTACTGGGACGCGCTCACCACCCACCTGGCGGCAGGCAGCGGCCTGACCGACATCCAGGCCGTCGAGGTCGGCTACATCGCCCAGGCCACCGGCAAGTTGGCCGACAAGTTCGTCGACCTCGGCAAGACCGACGGGATCTCGGCGGGCGCCTGGCTGCCCTGGAAGTCCGAGCAGGCCACCACCGGCAAGGGCGAACTGATCGGCCTCGGCACCGACATCGGCCCGATGGCGGTGTGCTACCGCAAGGACCTGTTCGAGCAGGCCGGGCTGCCCTCCGACCGGGAGGCGGTCGGCGCGCTCTGGGCCGGCGACTGGAGCAAGTTCGTCGAGAAGGGCAAGGAGTACCAGGCCAAGGCCCCGGCCGGGACCTTCTTCACCGACTCGGCGAGCGGCCTGTTCAACGCCGTGATCTCCAGTGACACCCAGCAGTACTCCGACGCCTCGGGCAAGTTGAGCGTCAAGGACAGCCCGGCCGTGCAGAAGGCCTGGGACATCTCGGTCGCCGCCTCGCAGGCGAAGATCAGCGCCGGTCTCCGGCAGTTCCAGAAGCCGTGGGAGGCCGCCTTCGCCAACGCGAAGTTCGCCACCGTGGTCTGCCCGTCGTGGATGACCGGCATCGTCAGCAAGCAGTCCGGCGAGGCCGGCAAGGGCAAGTGGGACATCGCCAAGGCCCCCGTCGCCGCCAACTGGGGCGGCGCCTTCCTGACCGTCCCGAAGGCCGGCAAGCACACCAAGGCCGCCGCCGCGCTGGCCGCCTGGCTGACCGCGCCGGAGCAGCAGGCCAAGGTCTTCACCAAGGTCGGCAACCTGCCCTCGACCTCCGCCGGCCTCCAGCTGCCCGCCGTCCAGTCGGCCAAGCTGGACTACTTCGGCGACACCCCGACCGGCCAGATCTACGCGGCCGCCGCCGCCTCGATCAAGCCCGCCAAGATCGGCCCGGACGACGGCACCGCCAAGACCATCATCACCGACAACGGCATCCTCGACATCGAGGAGCACGGCACCGACCCGGCCAAGGCCTGGCAGAACGTGCTCAAGGGCATCGAGGACAAGGTCAACGGCTAGGACTGCCGGGGCAGTCGGCGACCACCCCGCCGACTGCCGCCGTCGCCCGCCCCTGCGGCGACGACCCCCAGCCGCGACGTCCCACACCGGTAACACCCCCAGCATCCCCAGTATCCCCAGCGCCACCGCCCGGCCGACCCTGACGACCCGTCGGCCGGGCGGCACCATCAGCAGCCACCCCCGGGAGGACACCCCGTGGCCACCCCAGCCCCGTCCACCAGTTGGCGCTCGCGCCTCTACCGCTTCGACCTGAAGGCCGCCCCCTACGCATTCATCGCCCCGTTCTTCCTCTGCTTCGCCGCCTTCGGGCTGATCCCGCTGGTCTGGACCGGCTGGCTCTCCCTGCACCAGGTCGACCTGCTCACGCCGGACGTGCTGGAGTGGCGCGGGCTCGGCAACTACACCCGCCTCTGGGACAGCGAGCAGTTCTGGACCGCGCTCCGGAACACCTTCACCATCGGGGTGATCTCCACCGTCCCGCAGCTGCTGATGGCCCTCGGCCTGGCCCACCTGCTCAACTACCGTCTGCGCGCCCGGGGTTTCTTCCGGGTGGCGGTGCTCGCCCCGTACGCGACCTCGATCGCCGCGGCCACCCTGGTGTTCGTCCAGCTGTACAACCCGGACTACGGGATGATCAACTGGGCGCTCTCCGCGCTGGGGGTGGAGCGCACCGACTGGTTCGCCGACACCTGGCCCTCGCAGATCGCCATCTCCTCGATCGTGACCTGGCGTTGGACCGGCTACAACGCGCTGATCTACCTGGCCGCGATGCAGGCGGTGCCGAAGGACCTGTACGAGGCCGCGAGCCTGGACGGCGCCTCGCGCTGGCAGCAGTTCACCCGGATCACCATCCCGTCGATCCGGCCGACCATCCTGTTCACCATCATCGTCTCCACCATCGGCGCCACCCAGCTGTTCGGCGAGCCGATGCTGTTCGGCGGCGGGGTCGGGGTGAGCGGCGGCTCCGCGCACCAGTTCCAGACCCTGAGCCTCTACCTGTACGAACTCGGCTGGCCCAGCCGTCAGTTGGGCCGCGCCTCGGCGGTGGCCTGGACGATGCTGCTGCTCCTGCTGCTGGTCGGCGCGGTCAACCTGCTGATCGCCCGTCGCAACCGCGCCAAGCTGGGAGGCTGAGCGATGAGCACCCTGACCCCGCCCCGTCCGGCCGAGGCCCCGAGCAGCTCGGGGCCCGTCGTCGCCCGACGGCGGTTCCGGGCCGGAGCCGGCGACCACGACAAGGCCGGACCGGTCACCTACCTGCTGCTCGGCCTGGCTGCCGCGCTCTCGCTGTTCCCGCTCTACTGGACCTTCGTGGCGGCCAGTCACACCGGCGAACGGGTGGCCCAGTCACCCCCGCCGCTGATGCCGGGCGGCGCACTGTGGACCAACCTCTCCACCGTCTGGGACCAGACCGCGATGGGCCAGGCCCTGCTCAACTCCACCATCGTGGCCGGGCTGGTGGCGCTCTCCACCGTCGCGTTCTCCACGCTGGCCGGCTTCGCGTTCGCCAAGCTCCCGTTCCGCGGGCGGAACGTCCTGCTCACCCTGGTGGTGGCGACCATGACCATCCCGCCGCAGCTCAGCGTGATCCCGCTCTACCAGATCATCACCGACCTGGAGTGGGGCAACCAGCTCCAGTCCGTCATCCTGCCCTCGCTGGTGGCGGCCTTCGGGGTGTTCTTCATGCGGCAGTTCCTGGCCGAGGCGCTCCCGGTGGAGCTGATCGAGGCCGCCCGGGTGGACGGCGCGCACAGCCTGCGGATCGTCTGGCACGTGGTCTTCCCGATCGCCCGCCCCGCCATGGCCGTGTTGGGCATGCTGGTCTTCGTGCAGTCCTGGAACGACTTCTTCTGGCCCTTCGTGGTGCTCACCCAGCAGAACCCGACCGTGCAGGTCGCGCTCTCCGCGATCGGCGGCGGCAGCGCGTACGACATCAACCAGGCGGTCATCATGACCGGCGCGTTGGTCGGCACCCTGCCGCTGCTGCTGATCTTCGCCGTGCTCGGCAAGCACATCGTCGGCGGCATCACCGCCGGTGCCGTCAAGAGCTGATCCGACGTCAGCGTCCACACTCACCATGGGAGCGCTCCCGCAATGACCGTGACCGAACCGAGCACCATCCGCACCGGCCCGGCCTTCCCGCCCGGCTTCGCCTGGGGCGCGGCCACCGCCGCGTACCAGATCGAGGGGGCCGCCACCGAGAACGGGCGCACCCCGTCGATCTGGGACACCTTCAGTCACACCCCCGGCAAGGTGGCCGGCGGTGACACCGGGGACATCGCCGTCGACCACTTCCACCGGTTCCGCGAGGACGTCCGGCTGATGGCCGAGCTCGGCCTGACCTCGTACCGGTTCTCGCTCTCCTGGCCGCGCGTCCAGCCCACCGGGCGCGGCCCGGCGGTCGAACGCGGGCTGGACTTCTACCGGGCGCTGACCGACGAGCTGCTGGCGCACGGCATCACGCCGGTCGCCACCCTCTACCACTGGGACCTGCCGCAGCACCTGGAGGAGCTGGGCGGCTGGCCGGCCCGGGACACCGCCTACCGGTTCGCCGACTACGCCGCACTGGCCGCCGAGGCGCTCGGCGACCGGATCTCCACCTGGACCACCCTGAACGAGCCCTGGTGCAGCGCCTTCCTCGGCTACGGCTCCGGCGTGCACGCCCCCGGGCGCAGCAACCAGGCCGACGCGCTCCGGGCCGCGCACCACCTCAACCTGGGCCACGGCCTCGCGGTCGGCGCACTGCGCGCGGCCCTGCCACGGTCCGCCCAGCTGGCCGTCTCGCTCAACCTGCACCAGATCCGGCCACTCAGCGCGGACCCGGCCGACCTGACGGCCGCCCGCCGGATCGACGCTGTCGGCAACCGGATCTTCACCGGCCCGATGCTGGGCGGCGGTTACCCGGCCGACCTGCTCGCCGACACCGCCCACCTGGTCGACTGGGACACCCTGGTCCAGCCCGGCGACGAGGCCGAGATCGGCCGCCCGATCGACCTGCTGGGCATCAACTACTACACCCCGACCGTGGTTTCGAGTGCCGAGAACGCCAGGGACCTGCCCCGCCACGACGGCCACGGCGGCGGCGACCAGTCGCCCTGGCCGGGCGCCGAGGACGTCGCGTTCCACCTCGCCCCCGGCGAACGCACCGCGATGGACTGGCCGATCGACCCGACCGGTCTGACCGACCTGCTGCTCGACGTGCACCGGGCGCACCCCGGGCTGCCGATGCTGGTCACCGAGAACGGCGCCGCCTTCGAGGACACCGTCGGCCCGGACGGCCTGGTGGACGACCAGGACCGGATCGCCTACCTGCACGGGCACCTGGCCGCGGTGGCCGACGCCGTGGCGGCCGGCGCGGATGTCCGGGGTTACTACCTCTGGTCGCTGCTGGACAACTTCGAGTGGGCGTACGGCTATGCCAAGCGGTTCGGCGCGGTGCACGTCGACTACGGCACGCTGGCCCGCACCCCGAAGGCCAGTGCCCGCTGGTACGCCGAGGTGATCCGTACCGGAACCCTTCCGCAGGGGTGACCCCCGCCGCGTGACCTGACCACCGGCCGGTCGTTCTCTCTTGTCGTGCGAGCAAATCACGCGGCCCGGCCGCGAGTCGAAGCCCCGGGCGGCGACCCGGAGTGTCAGGGGCGTCCTGGTCCGGCGCAGGGCCGGGGGCGACTGCCCCGGCCCCGGGCCAGGACGCTCGCCGCCGGCGGTGCGGTGCTCGCCCACGTCTGGGGTCTCGGCCTCGGGGTGAGCAGTGCCTACGCCAGTGACGGTCCGGCCGTCACCGACCTGGTCAACCAGGCCGGCGCCCCGGAGCTGTTGGGCCGGCTGACCGGGGCGGCCGTACCCGTGCTGGAGCAGCAGACCGCCTCGGTGGGCCGCGCCCTGCAGGACCGGATCAGGACCGACGGGCTGCCGCTGCCCGGCCAGGCGACCACCGTGCCGGACGCCTTCGCGATCGCGGCGGTCCTGCTGCCCGCCGTGCCGCCGCAGCCCCGGGGGGACGGCGAGCCCCGGGCCTCCCGGTCCGTCGGGGGCGTCGGGGCCGCGGAGGCGGCGCCTGGGCCGCTGCCGGTCGCGAGCGCCACGCTGCGCTCGGCGGCGGTCGCGCAGGCGACGGTCGCCAGCACCGCCGTGGACCGCACCCTCCCGATCGCCAGGACTGCCGACCTCCAGGTGGTGCAGGGCAGTTGGGAACCCGTCCAGCCGGAACTGGCGGTGGTCACCACCGCCGCCCCGGCCGACACCGAGGGCAAGCTGACCGCCGTCCTGGTCCCGATCGCGGCCGGGCTGCTGCTCACCGGGGCGGCGATGTACAAGCACCGGGGCATCCCCAGCGGGCACTGAGACCGACCGGCACATGGTGGGTGGGCTAAGGAGCGCCCGCCGCGTCAGCGGCTGATGTCTCTGCGGGGTGCGTGCCTCGGCGGTGCGGAGCAGGGGGCCCCTCCCGGCCGAGGACTGGGATGCCGAAGGCTGGGCGGGGGTCCCCCCGGCCGGAGGCTGGGATGCCGAAGGCTGGGCGGGGGTCCCCCCGGCCGAAGGCTGGGATGCCGAAGGCTGGGCGGGGGTCCCCCCGGCCGAAGGCTGGGATGCCGAAGGCTGGGCGGGGGTCCCCCCGGCCGAAGGCTGGGGGAGAGTTCATGCGGAGCATCGGCGACCGACGCGAAGCCCGCGAAGGGTCCCTCCTGCCCGATGCCGGGCAAGGAGGGCGCGCACCCCGGCGCCACGCACCATGTGCCGGTCGGCCTGAACCGCCCCGGGCGGACCGGCTTCAGCGGAAGACGCCCGGCGGCGGTGCCGGGGACGGCGCCGCCGTGGCGTCGGTGGCCGGGGCTGCACCGGCGGTGAAGTCGGCCAGTGGGCGGCCGTGCTCGATCCGCCCGAGGTAGGAGTCGGAGGCCACCCGGCGACCCAACTCGTCCAGCGGGAGCGGCTGCTGGGCGGCGGCCAGGATCAGGTTGCCGAACCGCTTGCCCCGCAGCACCGCCGGGTCGGCGGTCAGACAGACCTCGGGGAACACCGCGAGCAGCGTGGCGACCTGGGAGCGGGCGAAGCTCAACGCCCCGCCGTCGGCGATGTTGGCGGCGTACCGCCCGCCGGGGGCGAGGCACCGGGCGGCCAGCGCGGCGAACTCGACGGTGGCGCAGTGGGCCGGGGTCCTGGCACCGGAGAAGATGTCGGCGATCACCAGGTCGACCGAGCCCTCGGGAGCCCGTTCGAGCACCGCACGGGCGTCGGCACCGCGCACCTTGATCTGCCAGCCACGCTCCAACGGCAGTTCGGCGCGCACCAGTTCGGTCAGCTCGGGGTCGATCTCGGCGACCTGCTGCCGGGACCTCGGCCGGGTGGCGGCGGTGTAGCGGGCCAGCGTGAGCGCGCCACCGCCGAGGTGCAGCACGGTGATCGGCTTGCCGGGCGGGGCCGCGAGGTCGATCAGGTGGCCGAGCCGGCGCTGGTACTCGAAGCCCAGGTGGCCCGGGTCGGCCAGGTCGACCAGGGACTGCGGCGCCCCGTCGAGCAGCAGCGTCCAGGCGGCGGGGCGGTCACGGTCCGGGATCAGCTCGGCCAGGCCGGAGGCGACCGGGCGGGCCAGCGGGCCCTGGGCATGGGTACGACCGCCCGGCGACCCGGTGGGGGCCGTCGTGGCGGGCTCGGTCTCGGTGCGAGCCCGACCGGCCCGGTTGCTGCGTCCCATGGGGACCATTATCGCCGGGCAGGACGAGGCCACCCGACCTCACGGCCGACGGCGGCAGGCCGGGAGCGGACGGACGGCGCAGGTCAGAACGGGCCGAGGCCGCCGGCGGTCAGGGTGCAGGCCGCCTCGCAGAGCGCCGAGCGGAGCACCCAGGGGTCGGTGGCACGGGCCGAGGCGGTGGGCCCGGCGGGCGGCATCACCCAGCGCGGGTCGGTCGCGGGGAGCTGCTTGGCCCCCGGCGTACAGCTGGTGCCGGGCAGGTGCCACTGCCCGGCCACCCCGGCGGGGACCAGGAACGCGATCGCCGATCCGCCGCCGGTCTGGTGCACCGTGCCGCAGGCTCGGCGGAGCCGGAGGATGTCCACCGTCTCCAGACCGTGCCGGACCGGGACGGTGACGGTGTCGAACCCGGCGGGGGCGGGCCGCGCGGCGCCGGGGCCCCCGCCGCCGACGGCGAAGCCGGGCGGCTCCTGGTCGACCCCGCCCGGGACCAGTGCGGGGTGCAGCGCCGGGCCGAGACCGGGCAGGCCCCGGCTCGCCCCGGCCGTGATGCGTCGGTAGTACGGAAGTCCGGTGGCCATGGGCCCTCCTGTCACCTCGTCAGGTCGGAAGCCGGGGGTCGCTCGATCGGAGGAGCGGATCGGTGGCGGCGCGGCGGTGGGCTTCCACGTATCAGGACAACGCCGGACGGCCCCGAAAGGCCACGGGGCGACGTACAGCAAGCCATGGCATTTCATGGCGGATCTCGGCAACAGTGCCCGATTTGATGCCAATTGACCACAGATCAACCCACAACCGGACGTGATCAGTCCGTCACGCCCGGTACTCTCTGCGCTGGATCGAGGCCCACCCGGGCCGTCGCCCCCACCTCCACCATCTCCACCACCGACAACGGACGTACCCCCGACGCACCAGCTCGGAGCGCATCAGATGGCAGCCACGAGGCCCCCCACCCCCAACGCCGCCATGCGAGCGCTGCGCGGCGACCTCTCCCCCGGCGAGTTCGCGGTCGCGATCCGTCGGGCCGCCCGGGAGATCGGCGAGCACGTCTCCTGCGACGCCCGCTACGTCGGACGGGTGGAGGCCGGGGAGATCCGTTGTCCCAACTACGCGTACGAGCGGGTGTTCAGGCACATGTGGCCGGGCCGCTCCCTGTCCGAACTCGGGTTCACCCCCCGTACGGCGGTCCGCCGCCGGGCGGCCGACCCACCGTCAGTCCCGGCCCCCAGGCTCGGGCCGGGCGGGCCGGTCCGGCTCGACGACTCGTACCATCCCGACGAGGAGAACGACGACGTGCGTCGCCGTACATTCCTGAACGGCGGTTCGACCGCCCTGGTGACCGCGCTCGCCCTCGACCTGCCGGCCCAGGCCGCGACCCCGGTCGTGCCGCCCCAGCGCCGGGTCGGCGCGGCCGAGGTGCTCGGGGTCGAGCAGGCCGTCCGCGACATCAGGCTGCTGGACGACGTGCACGGCGCGGACACCCTGTTCGAGCTGGCCGGGCAGTCGCTGCGCGGCGCGTACGTGATGCTCAACGACGGCGAGTACAGCGCTGCCACCGAACGCCGGCTGCAGTCCGGGGCCGGCGAACTGGCCATCTCGGTCGGCTGGTTGGCCCACGACTCGGACCGGCTGGCGGACGCCCGCTCGTTCTACTCCGAGGCCCTCGCCACCGCCCGGATGGCCAACGACGCGGCGCTGGAGGCACACGTCTTCTCCAACAGCGCCTTCCTGGCCAGGGACGCCGGCCGGGCCCGCGAAGCCCTCCGGGCCGCCCAGGCAGGCCAGTCCGCGGCCCGGCACCTGGACTCCGACCGGCTGCTCTCGCTGCTGGTCATGCGGGAGGCCGGGGCCTGGGCGCTGCTGCGCGACCGGGCCGCCTGCGAACGGGCGTTGGGGCGGGCGCACACCCTCTTCGACCGGGGCGAGTCGGAGGCCGACCCGGAGTGGATGAGCTTCTTCGGCGAAGCCGAGATCGCCGGGCTCGAGGCCCAGTGCTGGTCCGCCCTCGGCGAGTTCGAGCGGGCCACCGAACGGGTCTGCCGGGCGATCTCCCTCCAGGAGCCGCACTTCGTCCGCAACCGGGTGCTCTACACCGCCGAGCTCGCCCACGACCGCCTCGGCCTCGGCGACCTGGCCGGCGCAGCGGTCCACGGCACCGCCGCCGTCACCCTCCTCGACCAGGTCCGCTCGGCCCGCATCCGCAGCATGCTCGCCACCACCGCGGACCGGCTCCGCCCCCACCGCACCGTCCCCGAGGTCGCCGCCTTCCTCACCAGCTACGAAGCTGCCTGAGCAGGTGACCTGCGGTCCGGGCTCAGCCGTCAGGGGCTCGGGGAACTGCGACGTCGGCCTCGAAAAGGTGATCCGTGCGTAAAGGGTCAGGCACTTTCGCAGTGACCCGAACGCCAGACCTCCTCGCAGTTCCCCGAGCCCCTGGACCGTAGACCCGGATCACCTGCAAAAGTGCAGCCCCGAGCCCCTGGGCAGGGCAACGGAGCGCCCTGCAAGAAACTGAGCGCCTTCCTGCGTTCAGCCCTGGAGGTGGCTGTGGTCGTTCCAGATCTCCACCGCGGGTGCCCCGTACTCCCACGACAGCACCGAGAGCGCCGCCGTCCCCAGCTTGAACCGCTGCGCGAACTCCGGCGGCAGCCCCAGCCAACGCGCCGTCAGGATCCGCAACAGGTGCCCGTGCGCGAAGATCACCACGTCGTGGTCGGCGCAGTGCATGGTGGTGGTGTCCGGATGCGGCGTCCCGTGCTCGGAGTTGAGCCCGGCGAGGAAGCCGTCCACCCGCGCCGCCACGTCGGCGAGCTTCTCGCCGCCCGGCACGCCGTCCCGCCAGATCAGCCAGCCCGGCTGGTCGGTGGCCCGGATCTCGGGGCCGGTGCGTCCCTCGTACCGGCCGTAGTCCCACTCCAGCAGTTCGTCCCGGTCGACCGCGCGGTCGCCGAAGCCGGCCAGCTCGCAGGTCTCCTTGGCCCGGGACAGCGGGCTGGTGTAGACGGTGGCGCCCGGCAGTCCGTTCCAGGGGGCCTTCGCCAGCCGGGCCCCGAGGGCCAGGGCCATCCCGCGGCCCTCCTCGGTGAGCGGGACATCGGTACGGCCGGTGTGCTGACCACTGGCCGACCAGGCGGTCTCGCCATGCCGGACAAGCACGATACGGGCGGGCATGAGCGGACTCCTCGCAGACGGGGGGCTGCATTCGACCCCTCCATGATCCCTCACCACCCGGGTGCCCCGGCCGGCGGTCCGGGGTCCGGATGGCCCCGGAAGGTCCGGGGAGCGCGTTCCGGGGTGGTTTGTCGGTGCCGGGTGCGAGACTTGGCCGCACCATGAACGTCTTGACCTACGGGCAGGCGGAGCCGGTCGCGCGGCGGCTCCGTGATCTGCGCGGCCAGGCGCCGCAGCGCAGCCTCGACGCCCGGGCGCTGGCCGCCCTCGCGGCCAATCCGGGGTGCCGCCGTCGCGCGGTGCTGGACGCGGCGGGGGTGGACAAGGGCGCCGTCGCCGAGCGGCTCGGGCACCCCGCACCGTTCGGGCAGTCCCCCTTCGCGATCACCCGGGGGAACGTCTTCGAGGCCCGGCTCAAGGCCGACGGCTACGCGGCGCTGCTGGAGCCGCTCCGCCGCCTGCTCGGCGCACCGCCGGAGGGCGGCGAGCTGACCGTGCCGGATCTGCTGCCCCGTGCCGCACCCGCCACCCGGGCCGAGCGGACGGCCCAGGTGCTGGCCGAGGCCGCCGCCGACCCCACCCGCTGGACGCTGCTCGACCACCCGATGTTCCGGCTCACCGTGGCGGGCAGCCCGGCCTACCTGGAGCCGGACGCGGTGGTGGTGCACGGCGGTCGCTGCACGGTGGTGGAGATCAAGTCCTTCCCGATCATCGACGGTTCGGCCGATCCGGCGAAGGTCGGGGCGGCCGCCCGGCAGGCGGCGGTGTACGTGCTGGCGCTCCAGGAGACGGCGGCCGGGCCGGCCGGTACGACGGCCGACCGGTCCCCGTACGCCACCGACGCGTTCCCCGGCAGCCCGGAGCTCAGTGTGCTGCTGGTCTGCCCGAGGGACTTCTCCAACCGGCCGACGGCCACCGTGGTGGACGTCCGGCGCGAGCTGGCCACCACCCGGCGGCAGTTGGCCAGGCTGACCGGGATCGACCAGTTGCTCGACGCGCTCCCGGCCGGCACCAGTTTCGACCTGGCACCGGATCAGGCCGGGGTGCCGACCCGTCCGGTGGCCGAGCTGACCGAGTCCGTCGCCGCCGTCCCGGCCGCCTACAGTCCGGACTGCCTCTCCACCTGCGAGCTGGGCTTCCACTGCCGGGCGCAGGCCCGCTGCGCGGACGCGGTGGAGCAGCTCGGCCGGGGCGTCCGGGGCGAGTTGGGCAGCCTCCGCACGGTGGCCGCCGCCCTGGCGGCGGCCACCGACCAGGGCCCGCAGGTCGACCAGCAGGCCGACCGGGAGGCCGCCGCCCGGCTGGCCCACGCCGCCGCCCTGCGCGCCGAGGCGCTCGCGGCGGCCGAGACGCTCGTCGCGGCCGCCCCCGCCACCACAGCCGCCGGAGCCGACCGGTGAGCCTGCTCGCCACCCTGGCCCGGCTGGAGGCCGTCCGGAGCGGCCACGCCGAGCCGTTGGCCACCGTCCGCCACCGGCACCTGTCCGACCGGCCGATGGTGCTGGTCCCGCTGGCCGCCGCCGGTGAGGCCGGGGCCCCGCTCGCGGTGCTGCTCGGCACCGAGCGGGACGCGCCCCGGCTGCACCTGGTCCCGCAGCCGCTGAACCGCGCTCAGCGGTTCGAGTTCCTGGCCGCGTTCGCCGCCGAGCTGGTCCCCTACCTGGAGTCGTACGGCGCCGAGGTCGAGCAGATCGAGCGCACCGAGAAGGACCCGGAGACCGGCGAGAAGACCCAGACCTTCCGCGAACTCTGCGCAGACGCACCGCAGTTGATCGTGCCGAACAGCGGCTCCGTACAGCACCTGGCCCTGCTCGGCCGGTCCACCCGGTTCCGCCGCACCGCCGAGGACCCGGATCCCGGCCCCTACCCCGCACCGACCAGGGTGCCACTGCTGGGCCGCTGGCTGACCCATCTCACCGAGCGGACCCAGGTGCCCGGCTCCAGCCTGCTGCTGCCGATGACCGGGCTGCTGGCCCGGCACTGGGCGACCGGCCAGAGCCACCTGGAGGACCAGCACCTCGGCGCCCAACTCGCTTGGCACCGGCCGCCGTTCGGCGTCGGCGGGGCCGAGCTGGCGACCCGGGTGGAGACCGAGCGGGACGCCGCGGGCCAGTTGCTGCACCCTCCGGCCGGCCCGGCCACCGACCCGGCCTTCGACGCCCGGGTGCTGGCCCCGGCCATCACCCGGCACGACACCGCGCTCGCCGCACTGGCGGCCGCCGAACAGGCCGAGCGGAACGGGCGGCCCGGCGAGGGCCAGGCGGCCCGGCTCCGGGTCAAGCACGCCGCCGAGGAGCTGCACGCCGCACTGCTCCGGGTGCTGCTGCCCACCTGGCAGGACGTCTGGCGCGGCCTCGACCTGCTCCGCGCCCTCCCCCCGGCCGCCCACCTGGCCGAGCGCTGGGAGGGCGACCGCTGGTCCTACACCGGCCACCGCGACCGGCTGGCGGCCGGCGAGCCGCCGCAGCCCAAGCAGGACGACGCCGTCACCGCCGCCCGCAAGCTGGCCCAGCGGGAGCGCGAGCAGGCCAGGTCGGATGTCCAGGAGGCGCTGGACGACCCGCTGGCGATGGCCGAGCACCGGCTGTCCGGCGAGGCGTTCGCCGGGGAGGTCATCGAGGTGGTCCCGGAGTACGACACCTCGGGCCGCTCGCCCAAGCCCCGCCCGCTGCTGGTGATCCGCACCACCGACCGGCCGCACGCCGACCCGGGCCGCAAGGTGCACCGGGCCAACCACAGCTCGGCCCAGGAGGCGGTGATCGTGGCGGCCGACCAGGCCGCCGGCACGGTCACCGTCCGGGTGCTGAGCGGGATGGGCCGGAAGAAGGAGCCGGAGCCGGGCAGCCTGCCCGAGCCCGGGGAGCGGATCGTGCTGACCCTGTTCGAGCTGACGCCCCGCCAGTCCGCCCCGCTCCCCGAGCCGGACGACACCCCCTGGACGCACGGTGGACCGCCGGGCGGCGGCGATCGTTCGCCTACTGCCACCGAAGAGTGGGAATGACCACCGGCATGACCATCAGTCAGACCGCCCGTCCGGCCGGCGAGCACCCCGGTGCCGCCGCCGACGCCGCCGTGGCCGCGATCCTGGCCGCCACCGTCCACCCCGCCCCGGGCGCCCCGCGCGGGGTGGTGGTCGACTCACCGCCCGGTGCGGGCAAGTCGACCCTGGTGGTGCGGGCCGCCCGGGAGCTGGTGGCGGGCGGCGAGAAGCTGATGATCGTGGCCCAGACGAACAGTCAGGTGGACGACCTGGTCGGCCGGTTGGCCGAGAAGGGCCCGGACCTCACCATCGGCCGGCTGCACGCCGCCGACGGCAGGCCCGGCGCCGAGCTGTCCCGGTACGCCAACGTCACCGCCGCCCCCAAGGTCGGCGACCTGCTGGAGCAGGACGTGGTGATCTCCACCGCGGCCAAGTGGCAGTGGGTGAAGACCGAGGCCCGCTGGCGGCACGCGATCGTGGACGAGGCGTACCAGATGCGCTCGGACGCGCTGCTCGCCGTGGCCGGGCTGTTCGACCGGGCCCTGTTCGTCGGCGACCCCGGCCAGCTGGACCCGTTCACGGCGGTCGGCACCGACCAGTGGGCCGGCCTGTCCTACGACCCCTCCAGCAGCGCGGTGGTCACCCTGCTCGCGCACAACCCGGAGATCCGGCCGCACCGGCTGCCGGTCTCCTGGCGGCTGCCGTACTCGGCCGCGCCGCTGATCTCGGCCGCCTTCTACCCGTACACCCCGTTCCGCTCCGGCACCGGTCCGGACGACCGGCGGCTGACCACCGCGACCGCCCCGGACGGCTCCGCGCTGGACGCGGCGATCGACGAGGCGGCCGAGCACGGCTGGGCACTGCTGGAGCTGCCCGCCCGGCACACCGTGCGGACCGACCCGCAGGCGGTGGCCGCCACCGCCGCCACCGTGCACCGGCTGCTGACCCGGGGCCTGACCGCGCACTCGGAGCAGGGCAGCACCCCGCTCACCGCCGACCGGATCGCGGTCGGCACCGCCCACCGGGACCAGGCTGCCGCCGTCCGGGCCGCGCTGCTGGGCCTCGGCGTGCCGGTGGACGGCGCGGCCGGTCCCGCCGTCACCGTGGACACCGCGAACCGGCTGCAGGGCCGCGAGTACGACGTCACGGTGGTGCTGCACCCGCTCTCCGGCCGGCCGGACGCCACCGCCTTCCACCTGGAGACCGGGCGGCTCTGCGTGCTCGCCTCCCGGCACCGGCACGCCTGCATCGTGGTGGCCAGGGCCGGCATCCCGGAGCTGCTGGACGAGCACCCGGCGACCGAGCCGGTGCAGCTCGGGGTGACGATGAAGTTCCCGGACGGCTGGGAGGCCAACCACGCCGTGCTCGCCCAGCTGAGCGAGCACCGGGTGCGGTTGGCCTGAAATCGGGGGCGCGTGGCCGGGGAATAGCGCCCGCACGCGCACCGTTCCGTTACCGGCCGTCCCCGCGCGACAATGGACGGCAGTCCCCTCACCCGCCACCTCGGAGGTGTCGTCCCATGCCCGACCGCCATCCACCGGTGTCCGCCCAGCCGGTCGACCGCGAAGCCGCGGTGCCGCTCCCGGCACAGTCCGGCCCCTCCGCTGGCGAGCCGAGCACCACCCCGCCCAGCACCGCCGAGGCCCCGCCGCCGCGCCGTCGGCGGCCGGCCCAGCTGCTGTTCGAGCCGCCCGCCCAGGAGGCCGAGGAGGAACGGTTCTTCGACCTGGAGTCGATCGACGACCCGGCCGAACTGCTCCGCCGCGCCACCGAGTTGACCCTGGCCTTCCGGGTCGCCGCCGAGCGGGCCGCGGACTTCCAGGCGATCGCCGCCGCCCAGCTGGCGGACACCCGCCGGTTCGACGCGCTCTCGCCCGCCGAGATCGCCGCCCGGATCGACTGGACGCCGGACTACGCGACCCGGATGGTCGAGTACGGGCAGACCTTGATCCGCCAGCAGCACAGCGGCGAGCAGCACTGAGACCGGCGACACGCCTCTGGCATATGCGGGCGGAAAGGGTACGCCCCTCCCCCGCCTCTTGTCCGCCGAACGTCACTTTCCCGGCGCGGCCCGCCCCGGCCGGGCCAGTCTGCTGCCCGTGGACATCTGGACGTATCAATCCGTGGAGTACGTCACCGTGGCCGGGGAGTCCTGGCTGGCCTCCGCGAGTGAGTACCCGCGCAGCATGCGCGCCCTCTGGGAGTCACGCCCCTGGGCGCCGACCGTCCTGCCCTGCGGGCGGGTCTTCGACGTGATCAGCATGCCGGCCCTGTTCGGCCGCGCCGTGCTGGACGAGCTGTGGGCCTCGGGGCCGGGCTGCGGCCCGGTCGCCTCCTTCCGGGGGCGGACCCTGCTGTTCGTCCAGCCGGGCGCGGCGCCCCGGCTCCGGACGCTGCTGGCCTGGGAGGAGTGGGCCCGCGAGGTGCCGCCGCTGCTCTGCCACGGGCAGGGCGACGCGGTGACCGTGCCGCCGATCCAGCGGATGGTGGACGCCCCGGTCTCCCCCGGCCAGGGTGCCGGCCGCTGGGTGGTCGCGCCGGATTCCCGGGAGCCCTGGCTGCCGGGGGCGGCCACCGTGCTCTGGGCCTGCGTCCGGGCCTCCCGGGTGCGGTCGACGGCCGAGCCCGCCGGGGCCTGAAACCGATTTTGGTTCCGCCCGATCCCGCTGCTAATGTTTTCCACGTCAGACAGGCGCCGCTAGCTCAGTTGGTTAGAGCAGCTGACTCTTAATCAGCGGGTCCGGGGTTCGAGTCCCTGGCGGCGCACAGACGGTCGGAAGGCCCCCACCTCACGGTGGGGGCCTTCCTTCGTTCCCGGGTTCGACAACGGCCTGCCCGGCCCCCCGCCGGAGCGGGGGGCCGGGTCACCGTCAGCGCCCGCGCAGCGAGCGGTAGTTCTGCACCAGCACGGCGGTCGAGCTGTCCAGCGCGTCCGCGCCCGCACCGGTCAGCAGCACCGGCTCGATCCGCTTGGCCAGCACCTTGCCGAGCTCGACACCCCACTGGTCGAAGGAGTCGATGTTCCACACCGCGCCCTGCACGAACACCTTGTGCTCGTACAGGGCGACCAGCTGGCCGAGCACCGACGGGGTCAGCTCGGCGGCCAGCACGGTGGTGGTCGGGTGGTTGCCCTTGAAGGTCTTGTGCGGGACCAGCTCGGCGGGCACGCCCTCGGCCGCGACCTCCTCGGCGGTCTTGCCGAAGGCCAGCGCCTGGGTCTGGGCGAAGAAGTTGGCCATCAGCAGGTCGTGCTGGGCGGCCAGCGCCGGGCTCAGCTCGGCGACCGGCTGCGCGAAGCCGATGAAGTCGGCCGGGATCACCTTGGTGCCCTGGTGCAGCAGCTGGTAGTAGGCGTGCTGGCCGTTGGTGCCCGGGGTGCCCCAGACCACCGGGCCGGTCTGCCACGCCACCGGGTTGCCGTCGCGGTCCACCGACTTGCCGTTGGACTCCATGTCGAGCTGCTGCAGGTAGGCGGTGAAGCGGGCCAGGTAGTGCGAGTACGGCAGCACCGCGTGCGCCTGGGCGTCGAAGAACGCGCCGTACCAGACGCCCAGCAGGCCGAGCAGCAGCGGGACGTTCTGCTCCGGCGGCGCGGTGCGGAAGTGCTCGTCCACCAGGTGGAAGCCGGCCAGCATCTCGCGGAAGTTCTCCGGCCCGATCGCGATCATCAGCGAGAGCCCGATCGCCGAGTCGTAGGAGTAGCGGCCGCCGACCCAGTCCCAGAACTCGAACATGTTGGCCACGTCGATGCCGAAGTCGGCCACGCCGGTCGCATTGGTGGAGAGCGCCACGAAGTGCTTGGCCACCGCCTCCTGGCCGGCCCCCAGCTCGTCGAGCAGCCACTCCCGGGCCGAGGTGGCGTTGGTGATGGTCTCGATCGTGGTGAAGGTCTTGGAGGCGACGATGAACAGCGTCTCGGCGGCGTCCAGGTCGCGGATCGCCTCGTGCAGGTCGGCGCCGTCCACGTTGGAGACGAAACGGACCGTCAGGTCGCGCTGCGCGTAGGACCGGAGCACCTCGTAGGCCATCGCCGGGCCGAGGTCGGAGCCGCCGATGCCGATGTTGACGACGTTCCTGATCCGCTGGCCGGTCTGCCCGGTCCACTCGCCGGAGCGGACCCTGTCGGCGAAGACCGCCATCCTGTCCAGCACCGCGTGCACGGCGGGCACCACGTTCTCGCCGTCCACCTCGACCACCGCGCCGCGCGGCGCGCGCAGGGCGGTGTGCAGGACCGCCCGGTCCTCGGTGATGTTGATCCTCTCGCCGCGGAACATCGCGTCCCGCAGCTCGGCGACGCCGGTGGCGGCCGCCAACTCCCGCAGCAGCTCCAGGGTCCGGCCGGTCACCAGCTGCTTGGAGTAGTCCACCAGCAGGTCGCCGACCCGCAGCGTGAGGTCGGCCCCGCGGCCGGAGTCGGCCGCGAACAGCTCGCGCAGGTGGGTGTCACCGAACTCCTCCCGGTGCTTGGCCAGCGCCGCCCACTGCGGCAGCCGGTCCAGGGGGGTGCGGTTCTGCGCCGTCATCGGTTGCTCCTCGAAGTCATCCGGTTGTGGGTACCGGCAGGGCCCAGCGGGAGGGTGACGCGAGGTCCGGCGGTGGTACGGGTGGTGCTGCGCCGACTCCGTTGACGGCCTGCCCGGGCCAGCCTACGCGTCCTGGCGGTCCGTCACCCGCCCCGCCACCGGCGGTCACCGACACTTCGTCGCTTCCACACCCGCAGGCCACCTGTGCAGGTCACCCGCACAGGTCACTTGCGGCGCGAGCGCAGGTCGAGCTTGCGCATCACCTGGTCGGCGACCTCCGGGTCGGCGCCGAGTTCGCCCCGGGCGGCCAGCACCTCGCGGCGGGAGGCGGCGATCATCTCCTGCTCGATGTCGGCCGCGGCCTGCCACTGGACGAACCGTTCCCTGGCCTCCTGCGCCTCCTCCTCGGCGTACTTCTCCGGGCAGAGCCGGGCCAGCCGGTCGTGCTGGCGCTCGCGCAGCCGCTCGACCACCTCGGGCTGCAGGTCGCGTTCGTCCTCCAGCTCACCGAGCCGGGTCAGCCCGGCCTTGGCCGCCCGCCACCACATCCGCTTGACCGCCTCCTCGTGCGCGTCCGCCGCACCGCCGAGGCCGAGCAGCCGGACCACCAGAGGGAGCGTCAGGCCCTGCACCAGCAGGGTGAACAGCACCACCGCGAAGGCGACCACCATGATCTCGTCCCGGCCGGGGAAGCCCACGCCGCCGTGGATGGTGAGCGGGATGCCGAGCGCCAGCGCGACGGTGGCCACCCCGCGCATCCCGGACCACCAGAGCACCACCGTCTCCCGCCAGCTGATCGGGGTGTCCTCGTCCGCCCGGCTGACCCGCTTGGAGATCCAGGCGGCCGGCAGCAGCCAGAGCAGCCGGACCAGCACCATGGCGCCGATCACCCAGGCCGCGTCGCCGACCATGTCGTGCCAGCCGTCCTTGACCTCCGCCATCAGCGGGGCCAGCTCCAACCCGATCAGCCCGAAGGCGACCCCGGTGATCAGGATCTCGACGATCTCCCAGAAGGCGTTGCCGACCAGCCGGTACGCCACGTCGTCGGCGTCGGCCGCCCGGTCCGCCAGGTAGAGCGCGCAGACCACCACGGCCAGCACGCCCGAGCCGTGGATCTCCTCGGCCAGCACGTAGGCCGCGAACGGCACCAGCAGGTTGAGCGCCACCTGCTGGGTCGGGTCGTCGAGCAGCCCGGCCAGCCTGGC
The DNA here is from genome assembly GCF_044766665.1 of Kitasatospora sp. NPDC101801. Taxonomy (NCBI): domain Bacteria; kingdom Bacillati; phylum Actinomycetota; class Actinomycetes; order Kitasatosporales; family Streptomycetaceae; genus Kitasatospora; species Kitasatospora sp. NPDC101801. The sequence continues at coordinate 70,629 of NZ_JBIWML010000016.1, read as the reverse complement.
GTTCAGCCAGCCCAGGGCGATCCCGACCACCACCGCGAGCACCGCCGAGAGCACGAACCTGAGCGCCGCCCCGCCCGCCGAGAAGTCCCCGGTGACCACCGCCTGGACGGCCACCGAGTAGATGACGATCGCGGTCACGTCGTTGAACAGGCCCTCGCTCTCCAGCACCGCGACCAGCCGCCGGGGCAGTCCGACGCTGCCCGCCACCGCGACGGCCGCGACCGGGTCGGGCGGCGAGACCAGCGCGCCGAGCGCGACGGCGGCGGCCAGCGGGAGGGTGGGCACCAGCCAGTGGAAGACCCCGGCCACCACCGTGGTGGTGACGATCACCAGGCCGACCGCGAGCAGCAGGATCGAGCGGATGTTGGCCCGGAAGTACCGGACCGAGGAGCGCCGGGCCACCGCGAAGATCAGCGGCGGCAGCACCAGCGGCAGGATCAGCTCGGGGTTGATGGCGATGTCCGGCACCTGCGGGAGCCAGGCGAACAGCAGGCCGATCCCGGTCATCAGCACCGGCTGCGGCACCCGGGTGAGCCGGGCCACCGGGATGGTCACCACCGAGGCGAGCAGCACCAGGAAGAGCAGTGACAGCTGACCCACGGAGTGCTGTCCTCTCGGTTGACGGCCTCTCGGCTCTGACGGTCCCTCGGCCAGGATAAATCTGACAATGCGCCAGGCGGCGCACCGGCTCGCCGGAGGTGCTTGACTTCAAGTCCGCTTGAGCATTCAGAGTGGGCCGCAGAAGCCGAGATCCCAGAAGGAGCGGTCCGATGCTGGCGTCGATGTTCAACGAGCCCGGTGGCCCCGAGGTGCTGTACGTGGCGGAGCTGCCGGTGCCCGCACCGGGGCCGGGCGAGGTGCTGGTCCGGGTGCTGGCGGCGGGCATCCAGCCGGCCGACACCGCGGTCCGGGCCGGCTGGTCCCCGCCGGGCGCCGAGGTCGGCTACCCGGCGATCCCGGGCAACGAGTTCGCCGGGGTGGTCGAGCAGCTCGGCGCGGGCAGCTTCGGCTGGGAGGTGGGCGACGAGGTGCTCGGCTTCCGGCTGCTGAACTGCCATGCCCAGCACGTGGTGGTGGACGGCGCCCAGCTGGTGGCCAAGCCCGCCGGGATGAGCTGGGAGGAGGCCGGGTCGTTCTCCGCCTCCGCACAGACCGCGCACGTCGCGCTGACCGCGCTCAAGGTCGGCCCGGGCGACACGGTGCTGGTCCACGGTGCCTCCGGCGGGGTCGGCACCGTCGCCGTCCAGCTGGCCAGGGCCTGGGGCGCCACCGTGATCGGCACCGCCGGCGAGCACAACCACGCCTACCTGCGCGGGCTCGGCGCGATCCCGGTCACGTACGGCGAGGGCCTGGCCGACCGGGTCCGCGCGCTGGCGCCGGACGGCGTGGACGCCGCCTTCGACGCGGCGGGGCGCGGCGCGCTGGAGGTCTCGGTCGAGCTGGTCGCCGACCGCTCCCGGATCGGCACCATCGTCGACTACGCCGGCGCCCAGCGGCTCGGCCTCGCCGGCCTGCGCGGCCCCCGCACCGCCGCCCGGCTGGCCGAGCTGACCGCGCTCTGGGAGTCCGGCGCCCTCCGGCTGGAGATCGCCGCGACCTTCCCGCTGTCCCGCGCGGCCGAGGCGCACCGGCTGGTGGAGGACGGACACGTCCGGGGCAAGGCGGTCATCACTCCCTGGACGGACTGATTTCTGCTTTCGGCTGCTGACCAGGTAATGTTCTCTCCGTCAGCAGGCGCCGCTAGCTCAGTTGGTTAGAGCAGCTGACTCTTAATCAGCGGGTCCGGGGTTCGAGTCCCTGGCGGCGCACCGACGGTCGGAAGGCCCCCACCTCACGGTGAGGGCCTTCCTTCGTTCCCGGCTCGTTCAGCCGAAGTAGCCGTCGAAGTTCTTCGAGAACTCCCGGGTGCCGTTGTACTGGTCCCAGTTGATCGACCAGGTCATCAGGCCGCGCAGGTTGGGCTGGGCCCCGCTGCGCGGGACGTAGCTGCCGCAGTTGGTGAGCTTGGTCAGGCAGTCCAGCGCCTTGTTCACCTCGGCCGGGCCGACGTAGCCGTTACCGGCGTTGGTGGTGGCCGGCATGCCGATGGCGACCTGGGAGGCGGCCAGCGCGGGGAACATGTTGGCGGTGTTGCCCGCGACCGGGAAGCCCTTGAGCATCATGTCGGTCATCGCGACGTGGAAGTCGGCGCCGCCCATCGAGTGGTACTGGTTGTCCAGGCCCATGATCGAGCCGGAGTTGTAGTCCTGGACGTGCAGCAGCGTCAGGTCGTTGCGCAGCGCGTGGATCACCGGCAGGTACGACCCGGCGCGCGGGTCCTGGCCGCCCCAGGGGCCGGAGCCGTAGTACTGGTAGCCGAGCTGGACGAAGAAGGTCTCCGGGGCCATGGTCAGCACGAAGTTCTGGCCGTACTTGGCCTTGAGCGTCTTCAGCGCCGAGATCAGGTTCACCACCACCGGCGTGGTGGGGTTCTTGAAGTCGGTGTCGCCGGTGTTCAGCGACAGCGAGTGGCCCTCGAAGTCGATGTCCAGGCCGTTCAGACCCCATCGGTCGATGATCGCGGAGACCGAGCTGACGAAGGTGTCCCGGGCTGCCGTCGTGGTGAGCTGGACCTGGCCGTTCTGGCCGCCGATCGAGATCAGCACCTTCTTGCCCTTGGCCTGCTTGGCCGCGATCGCCGCCTTGAAGTCGGCGTCCGACTCCACCCCGGCGCACTCGGTGGCCGGGCAGCGGTTGAACCGGATGTCGCCCGAGGTCACCGAGGTCGGCTCGCCGAACGAGAGGTTGATGACGTCCCAGGAGTCCGGGATGTCGGCGACCTTGGTGTAGCCGGCGCCGTTGGCGAAGCTGGCGTGCAGGTAGCCGACCAGCGCGTGCGCGGGCAGGCCGTTCGGCGGTGCGGTCGGCGACTGCGAGGTGGACGGCGACGCCGACGGGGAGGGCGACACCGAGACCGACGGGGAGGCGGACGGCGAGGCCGAGCTGGACGGCGACGCGGAGGTCGAGGGGGAGGCCGAGGCCGACGGCGACGGGCTCGGCGCACCGGGCCCGTCCAGCGAGAGGTCGTCGGCGTAGTAGGTGCCCTGGCCGTACCAGCCGTGGGTGTACACGGTGGCGCTGGTCTGCGAGGCGGTGGTGGTGAAGCTGACCGAGAGCTTCTGGAAGGCGCCGCCGGTGCTCGGGGTCCAGGTGCTGGCGGCGGTACCACCCTCCACCCCGAGGTAGACGTACGCGCCCTTGACCCAGCCGGTCAGCTGGTACGTGGTGCTGGGCTTGACCGTGACGGTCTGGCTGCACTTGGCCGAGTCGCTCGCCGAGGCGGCGGCCGCCAGGGCGTAGCCGCCGGTCCTGGCCTGGCCGGTCACGCTGCCGAGCCCGCCGGTGCAGCTCCACGGGGAGACGCTGCCGGTCTCGAAGCCGCCGTTGGTCAGGAATTCGCCGGCGCTCGCGGTCGGGGCCAGGGTGAAGCTGAGGGCGACGGCGCCGGCCGCGGCCGTGGCCCAGGCGGTCGCGGCGGCGACCACTCGTCTGGTGGTTCGGGGAGTTCGCATGGGGGGATGCTCCTGCCTCGATCTGTGGGGGTCGTCCAACTCGCCTCGGGGGAAGGCGCGGTGTGGGGAGCCTGATTGGACTGGACCACTGAACCGTTTCCGGCCTGCGGGTGTCAATGGTCTGAACCAGCAACGCCGCCTGCGGGAGCGCCGCCGAGCGGGCGGGCGATCTGACGGTCCGTCCGAGTTGCGACCCGCCCGGGTCGCCCGTTGCATGAAGGGGTGACCGAGCCCGGCTATCTCAGGTACCCGCACCTGCGCGGCGGCCTGCTCACCTTCACCGCCGAGGACGACGTCTGGGCCGCCCCGCTGGCCGCGGACGGCACTGTCGGCCGGGCCTGGCGGGTGAGCTGCGACCGCACCCGGGTCAGTCACCCGCGGCTCTCCCCGGACGGCGCCACGGTCGCCTGGACCAGCTGGCTCACCGTCATCCCCGAGGTGTGGACCGCCCCTTCGGACGGCGGCCAGGCCACCCGGCTCACCCACTGGGGCAGCCAGGACACCCGGGTGCGCGGCTGGCTGCCGGACGGCGAGGTGCTCGCCGTGACCTCGTACCACGAGCCGTTCGCCCACTACACCTGGGCCTGGGCACTGCCCCCGGACGGCTCCCCGGGACGCCGGATGCCCTGGGGCCCGGTCGGCGACGCCCAGCAGGACGCCGAGCACACCGTGCTGCTCACCGCCACCGCCCCGCACGAACCCGCCGCCTGGAAGCGCTACCGGGGCGGCGCCACCGGCCGGCTCTGGCTCGGCACCACCCAGCTGCTCCCCGACCACCCCGGCCACCTGGCCTCCCCGATGCCGGTCGGCCCACCCGGTGACCCGAGGATCGCGTTCCTCTCCGACCACGAAGGCGTCGGCAACCTCTACTCCTGCCGCCTGGACGGCACCGGCCTGCGCCGGCACACCGACCACGCCGCGTACTACGCCCGCGAGGCGGCGAGCGACGGCACCCGGATCGTCTACCAGCACGCGGGCGACCTCTGGCTGCTGGACAGCCTGGACCACCCGCACCCGCGCCGGCTGGACGTCCCGCTCGGCGGCTCGCGCTCGGGCCGCCGCCCGTACCAGGTGCCGACGGCCGGTCAGGTCAAGGACCTGGCCTGCGACACCACCGGCCGGGCCAGCGCGATCACGGTGCGCGGCAGCCTGTACTGGCTGGCCCACCGGGACGGCCCGGCCCGGGTGCTGGCCGACACCCCCGGGGTGCGGACCAGGCTGCCGGTGCTGCTCGGCCACGGCGGGCAGCTCGCCTGGATCACCGACGCGGAGGGCGCCGACGCGATCGAGCTGGCCGCCGTCCCGGGCCGCTCCGGGCCCGAAACCCCGCCGCGCCGGATCGCCGCCGGGCAGCTCGGCCGGGTGCTGGAGCTGACCGCCGCACCCGACGGACAGACCCTGGCGGCGGTCTCCTCGGACGGCCGGCTGCTGCTGGTCTCCACTGCTGACGGCACCGTCACCGAGGCGGCCGGCTCCCGCTACGGGCCGATCGGCAGCCCGGCGTTCTCGCCGGACTCGCAGTGGCTGGCCTGGTCCCAACCGGTGGCGGGCCGCTCACTGCGCTCGATCCAGCTGGCCCGGGTGGCCGATCCGACCCACACCATCGACGTGACCGGCGGCCGGTTCGAGGACGAGCACCCGGTCTTCACCCGGGACGGCCGGTTCCTGGTCTTCCTCTCCTGGCGCGGCTTCGACCCGGTGCACGACGTGCACACCGGCGACCTGTCCTTCCCGCTCGGCTGCCGCCCGTACCTGGTGCCGCTGGCCGCCGACACCCCGTCACCCTTCGCCGCCCCGGCCGAGGGACGGCCTCCGGTCGGCCTGGACCCGGAGCAGAGCGGCGGCGACGGCACCGTGACGGTGGACCCGCAGGGGCTCTCCACCCGGCTGGTCCCGTTCCCGGTGATCGCCTCCAAGTACTCGGCCACCGCCGCCGCCCGGGGCGGCCTGCTCTGGCTGCGCTGGCCGATCGCGGGCGCGCTCGGCCAGACCTTCGCCAACCCGGCCGACACCTCGGGCCGCCCGGCGCTGGAGTACTTCGACCTGGCCCAGGGCACCCGCAGCACGGTCGCCGAGCAGCTGGACGGCTACTCGGTCTCCGGCGACGGCCGCTCCGTCCTGGTGTTCTCGGCCGGCACCCTGCGCCTGCTCCAACTCCCGTCCGGAGGCCAGCCGTTGACCGTCGACCTGCGTCGGATCACGCACACCGTGCACCCGGCCGAGGAGTGGCGCCAGGCGTACCACGAGGCGGCCCGGATCGTCCGGGACCAGTTCTGGGACGCCGGGATGTGCGGTCTGAACTGGCCCGGACTGGTCGAGCAGTACGCCCCGTTGGTGGACCGGGTGGCCAGCCCCGACGACTTCGCCGACCTGCTCCGGGAACTGCTCGGCGAGCTCGGCACCTCGCACGCGTACGTCTCGCCGTCCCGGCGCGGCGAGGGCCCGGCCCCGGCCGGGCAGCCGCTCGGCCTGCTCGGCGCCGACATCCACCGGGCCCCGGACGGCCGTTGGCTGGTCGACCGGATCCTGCCCGGCGAGTCCTCCGACCCGCGCGCCCGCGCCCCGCTGGCGGGCTACGGGCTGCGCGACGGCGACGAGTTCGTGGCGGTCTCCGGCCGCCCGCCCGAGCTGCCGGCCGGCCCCGCCCCGCTGCTCGCGGGCACCGGCGGCACCACCGTCGAGCTCACCTTCAGGACCGCCGCCGACGGCACCCTGCGCCGGATCGCGGTCACCCCGCTGACCGACGAGCGGCCGATCCGCTACCAGGACTGGGTGACCCGACGGCGCAGCCTGGTACGGGAGTTGAGCGACGGCCGGTGCGGCTACCTGCACATCCCGGATCTCGGCGGCTCCGGCTGGGCCCAGTTCAACCGCGACCTCCGGCGTGAACTCGACCACCCCGCCCTGGTGTTGGACGTCCGGGGGAACGCCGGCGGCAACGTCTCCGAACTGGTCCTGGAGAAACTCAGCCGCCGGGTGCTGGCCTGGGACCACAGCCGGGGCCGGCATCCGGTCCGCTACCCGAAGGACGCGCCGCGCGGCCCGGTGGTGGCGCTGGCCGACCACGCCACCAGCTCGGACGGCGACGTGATCATCACCGCCATCAAGCTGCTCGGTCTGGGCCCGGTGGTGGGCAGCCGGACCTGGGGCGGGGTGGTCGGGATGACCGGCCGTCACACCCTGGGCGACGGCACCCAGATCTCGGTGCCGAAGAACGCCTCCTGGTTCACCGGCGGCATCGGCTGGACGGTGGAGAACCACGGCGTGGCACCGGACGTCCGGGTGGTGCGCGGCCCGCACGAGTGGGCGGCCTCGCTGCACACCGAGCTGGAGGCGGCCGTCCGGCTGGCGCTGGAGCTGCTGGCCGAGCACCCGGCGGCCACGCCCCCGCCTCCGGACGCGCCCCGGCCCGACCTGCGCCGCCCGCCACTGCCGCCCCGCTGAGCCGGGCGTGCCGAAGGGGCGCATCCGCTGACGGATACGCCCCTTCGGTGTGCCCTCAGTCCCAGGGATCGCCCTCGGCGGTCATCTCCTCGGCCGCCCGACGGTCCTCCTCGGTGGGCTCCGCCCGGTGCATGGCGCTGCGTGCGGCGGTGTCGGGGAAGGCGTCGGCCGCCTCGTCGTGGGCGAGCCGCTGTCGCTCCACCGGGTCGGCGGTCTCCTGACCCTTGTGGCGGAGTCTGTCCAGAATGCCCATGTCTCCTCCTCCGATCGGTCGGATGACGGGCTGCCACCAATCTTCCACCGGCCGCGGCGGTCCGCACCCCGGGGCTGGCCGCTCACCCGTACAGCCGAACGGGACCGGACGCGGCCGTCCTTCTCTCAGCCCTTACGGCTCCGGGCCGTTGGGCCTTTGGTCCCCCGTAACTCCGATCGTAGGCCCATGGCCGACTCATCCGCTCCGGACGGAGGGTGGAGCTGTCAGCCGCTACCGGCAGCGCCGCCGGAGCGCCACGCAGCACCGTTCTCCGAGGTGAGCGAGATGGCCCGCCAGCAAGCCGCAGCAACCGAGACCCCTGCCCCCTCCGAGGCCGCCACGGCCGTGGACGTCCTGGTCGGCAACGGCCTGAAGGCCCTGCGGGAGTACGCGGGGTTCACCCAGGAGAAGGTCGACCACATCGTCAAGAAGGCGTCGCTGGCGGCCCTGGCCGCGCACACCCGGCTGGCGGTGCTGGCGGTGGAGGAGACCGGGCGGGGGGTGTTCGAGGACAAGGCCGTCAAGAACATCTTCGCCTGCGAGCACGTCACCCACTCCATGGCCGACATGAAGACGGTCGGGGTGATCCGGCGGGACGACATCGACGGGATCGTGGAGATCGCCGAGCCGGTCGGTGTGGTCGCGGGTGTCACGCCGGTGACCAACCCGACCTCCACCACCATCTTCAAAGCGCTGGTCGCATTGAAGACCCGCAACCCGATCGTGTTCGGCTTCCACCCGGCCGCGCAGCGGTGCTCGGCGGAGGCGGCGCGGATCGTGCGGGACGCGGCGGTCGCGGCGGGTGCCCCGGCGCACTGTGTGCAGTGGATCGAGTCGCCGTCGATGGAGGCGACGGGTGCGCTGATGAACCACCCCGGGGTGGCGACCATCCTGGCCACCGGCGGGAACGCGATGGTGAAGGCGGCGTACAGCTGCGGGAAGCCGGCCCTGGGGGTGGGTGCGGGCAACGTGCCCGCGTACATCGAGAAGAGCGCGAACCTCAAGCGCGCGGTCAACGACGTGGTGGTCTCCAAGTCCTTCGACAACGGGATGATCTGTGCCTCCGAGCAGGCCGTGATCCTGGACCAGGAGATCTACGGCCCGGCGCTCGGCGAGTTCCGCAAGCTCAAGGCGCACCTGGCCAGCAAGGCCGAGAAGGCGCTGCTGGAGCAGTACGTCTTCGGGGTCGGCGAGGACCGCAACTGCGCGGGCGCCAAGCTGAACGCGGCCGTGGTGGGGCAGTCCCCGGTGGCGATCGCCGAGGCGGCCGGCTTCGAGGTGCCGGCCGACACCTCGATCATCCTGGCGGAGGTGGACTTCGTCGGGCCGGAGGAGCCGCTGACCCGGGAGAAGCTCTGCCCGGTGCTCGCGGTGCTGAAGGCGGACACCCGCAAGCAGGGGCTGAAGCTGGCCACCGAGATGGTGGAGTTCAACGGTCTGGGGCACTCGGCGGCGGTGCACACCGAGGACGAGGCGTTCGCGGAGGAGTTCGGGCATGCCGTGAAGGCGTGCCGGATCATCTGGAACGCGCCGAGTTCGCAGGGCGGGATCGGGGACGTCTACAACGCGTTCATGCCGTCGTTGACGCTGGGCTGCGGCAGTTACGGGGCGAACTCGGTGTCGGGGAACGTGACGGCGTTGAACCTGGTCAACATCAAGCGGATCGGGCGGCGCAACACCAACATGCAGTGGTTCAAGATCCCGCCGAAGGTGTTCTTCGAGCGCAACTCCATCAAGTACCTGGCCGACATGCGCGGGGCGCGCAAGGTGGTCATCGTGACCGACCGGACGATGGTGGAGATCGGGCACCTGGAGCGGGTCCGGTCGGTGCTGAACCGGCGCACCGAGCCGGTGGAGATCCGGGTGATCGACTTCGTGGAGCCGAACCCGAGCATCGACACGGTGGACAAGGGCGCGGAGCTGATGCGCGGCTTCCAGCCGGACACCATCATCGCGCTGGGCGGCGGGTCGCCGATGGACGCGGCCAAGGTGATGTGGCTGATGTACGAGCACCCCGAGACGGTGTTCGCGGACCTGAAGGAGAAGTTCTTCGACATCCGCAAGCGCGCCTTCACCTTCCCCGACCTGGGCGAGAAGGCCAAGCTGGTGTGCATCCCGACCACCTCGGGCACCGGCTCGGAGGTCACCCCGTTCGCGGTGATCACCGACTCGGAGACCGGCCAGAAGTACCCGCTGGCGGACTACGCGCTCACCCCCAGTGTGGCGATCTGCGACCCGGCGCTGACCACGGACCTGCCCAGGGCGGTGACCGCCGACTCCGGCTTCGACGCCCTCACCCACTGCATCGAGACCTACGTGTCGGTCTACGCCAACGACTTCACCGACGGCCTGGCCCTGCAGGGCATCCGGCTGATCTTCGAGAACCTGGAGGAGGCGGTGGTCAACGGGCCGGGCAACCCGGTGGCGCGGGAGAAGATGCACAACGCCGGCACCATCGCCGGGATGGCCTTCGGCTCCGCGTTCCTGGGCGTGGTGCACGCCATGGCGCACACCCTGGGCGCCACCTTCCACGTCGCGCACGGCCGGACCAACGCCATCCTGCTGCCGCACGTGATCCGCTACAACGGCGCCGCCCCGTCCAAGGTGACCAGCTGGCCCAAGTACCAGAGCTACGTGGCCCCCGAGCGCTTCCAGCAGATCGCCAGGATGCTCGGCCTGCCCGCCGGCACCCCTGAGCAGGGCGTCGAGTCACTGGCCCACGCGGTGGAGCAGCTGCGCGACAGGGTCGGCATCCCGCAGTCCTTCAAGAACGCGGGCGTCGACGAGACCGCCTTCCTGGACGCCCTCCCGCAGCAGGCGATGTACGCCTACGAGGACCAGTGCGCCCCGGCCAACCCCCGGATGCCGATGCTCGCCGACATGCAGCAGCTGATGCGGCAGGCCTACTACGGGGACCACATCTGAGCTGGGACGAAGGTCCCTTCGAATCAGGACTTTCCGAGCCCATGTGACTTTGTGAATCGTTTCACAATGTAGGCGCAGAGCTCGGAACCACGAAGAGCGGGAGCAGCAGACCATGAGCACCCAGCACATCGAGAAGACGCAGGGCGGGGCCTGGGAGGGTTTCAAGGGCGGGTTGTGGCGTGACAGCGTCGACGTCCGGGACTTCATCCAGCAGAACTACACCCCCTACCTGGGCGACAGCTCCTTCCTGGCCGGCCCGACCGGGCGCACCACCGCGGTGTGGAAGAAGATCACCGACCTGTTCCCGCAGGAGCGCGCCAAGGGCGTCCTGGACGTCGCGTACGACGTGCCTTCGACGATCACCGCGCACGCGCCGGGGTGGATCGACCGGGACCTGGACCTGATCGTGGGTCTGCAGACGGACGCGCCGCTGAAGCGGGCGATCATGCCCTACGGCGGCTGGCGGATGGTGGCCGGCGCGCTGGAGACGTACGGCTACCCGGTCTCGGCGGAGTTGGAGAAGGTGTTCACCGAGTACCGCAAGACCCACAACGCGGGGGTCTTCGACGCCTACACCCCCGACATCCGGGCCGCCCGCAAGGCCGGCATCGTCACCGGCCTGCCCGACGCCTACGGGCGGGGGCGGATCATCGGCGACTACCGCCGGGTCGCGCTGTACGGCGTGGACCGGCTGATCGAGGCCAAGCTGGCGGAGAAGGCCGAGCTGGACGCGATGCCGAGCGACCCGGCGGCGCTGGAGGAGACCATCCGGGGGCGGGAGGAACTCGCCGAGCAGATCCGCTCGTTGGGTGAGCTCAAGCAGATGGCCGCTTCCTACGGGTACGACATCTCCGGGCCGGCCGGCACCGGCCGCGAGGCGATCCAGTGGCTGTACTTCGCCTACCTGGCGGCGGTGAAGGAGCAGAACGGCGCGGCGATGTCGCTGGGGCGGACCTCCACCTTCGTCGACGTCTACCTCCAACGCGACATCGACAGCGGGCTGCTGACCGAGGAGGCGGCCCAGGAGCTGGTGGACGACTTCATCATCAAGCTGCGGATCGTGCGCTTCCTGCGCACCCCCGAGTACGACGAGCTGTTCTCCGGCGACCCGACCTGGGTGACCGAGTCGATCGGCGGCATCGGCCAGGACGGCCGCCCGCTGGTCACCCGCAGCTCGTTCCGCTACCTGCAGACCCTGTACAACCTCGGCCCGGCCCCCGAGCCGAACATGACGGTCTTCTGGTCACCGCAACTGCCGCAGGGTTTCAAGGAGTTCTGCGCGCAGGTGTCGATCGACACCTCCAGCGTGCAGTACGAGTCGGACGAGCTGATGCGCCCGCGCTTCGGCGACGACACCGCGATCGCCTGCTGCGTCTCGGCGATGGCCGTCGGCAAGCAGATGCAGTTCTTCGGCGCCCGCGTCAACCTCGCCAAGACCCTGCTGTACGCGGTAAACGGCGGCCGGGACGAGAAGTCCGGCGCCCAGGTCGGCCCCGCGTCCGGGCCGATCACCGCCGAGGTGCTGGACTACGACGAGGTGATGGCCCGCTTCGACCAGCAGATGGAGTGGCTCGCCCAGACGTACGTGCACGCGCTGAACGTCATCCACTTCATGCACGACAAGTACGCCTACGAGCGCATCGAGATGGCGCTGCACGACCGCGCCGTGCGCCGCACCATGGCCTGCGGCATCGCCGGCCTCTCCGTCGCCGCCGACTCGCTCGCCGCGATCAAGTACGCCAAGGTCACCCCCGTGCGCGACGACACCGGCCTGGTCACCGACTACCTCATCGAGGGCGACTACCCCGCCTACGGCAACAACGACGACCGGGTGGACGAGATCGCCGTCTGGCTGGTCGAGGAGTTCATGCGCAAGATCCGCAAGCACCCCACCTACCGGAACGCCGAGCACACCCAGTCCGTGCTGACCATCACCTCCAACGTGGTCTACGGCAAGAAGACCGGCAACACCCCCGACGGCCGCCGCGCCGGCGAACCCTTCTCCCCCGGCGCCAACCCCATGAACGGCCGGGACAGCCACGGCTACGTCGCCAGTGCCCTGTCGGTCGCCAAGCTGCCGTACCGGGACGCCGAGGACGGCATCTCACTGACCAACACCGTCACCCCCGACGCGCTCGGCCGCACCCCGGGCGAGCGCATCACCAACCTCGCGGGCGTACTGGACGGCTACATGGCCTCCAACGGCTTCCACATGAACGTCAACGTCCTCAACCGCGACACCCTGCTCGACGCCATGGAACACCCCGAGAACTACCCCCAGCTGACCATCCGGGTCAGCGGCTACGCCGTCAACTTCGTCCGCCTCACCCGCGAACAGCAACTCGACGTCCTCAACCGCACCTTCCACGGCTCGCTCTAGCCGCCACCACTTGGAGGACGGCGCCGGTCCCCGACCGTTCCGGCGCCGCCCTCCGGGAGCCCTTCCCCGGAGGTCCTGCCATGGCCGTACTGCTCGGAACCGACATCCCGGTCGGCCCGCCCGCCGACCCGACTGCCGAGGAGCCGCTGACCGAGAGCTGCGCCACCACCCCGGCGGGCGCCGCCAGCCGGCGGCCGATCTCCGGTTCGGTGCACTCCTGGGACCTCTCCACCGGGGTGGACGGGCCGGGCACCCGCTTCGTGACCTTCCTCGCCGGGTGCCCGCTGAACTGCCTCTACTGCCACAACCCCGACACCATGAAAATGCGCAACGGCAAGCGCACCAGCGCCGACGAAATCCTCACCGAAGCCGCGAAGTACACCACCTTCATCCGCGCCTCCGGCGGCGGCGCCACCGTCAGCGGCGGCGAACCCCTGCTCCAACCCGTCTTCGCCGGCGAGCTGTTCCACCGCTTCAAGCACGAACTCGGCCTGCACACCGCCCTGGACACCTCCGGCTTCCTCGGCGCCCGCGCCACCGACGCCCTGCTCGCCGACGTCGACCTCGTCCTGCTCGACATCAAGTCCTGGGACCGCGAGCTCTACCGCAAGGTCACCGGACGGCAGTTGGACCCCACCCTGGACTTCGCCCGCCGCCTCGCCGACCTCGGCAAGGACGTCTGGGTCCGCTTCGTCCTGGTGCCCGGGCTGACCGACCCGGTGGAGAACGTCGAGGGCGTGGCCGGCTTCGCCGCCTCGCTCGGCAACGTCTCCCGGGTCGACGTCCTCCCCTTCCACAAGCTCGGCGCCGCCAAGTACGAGGCCCTCGGCCAGGACTTCCCCCTCGCCGACACCCCCACCCCCACCCCCGAACAGGTCGCCGCCGCCCGCGCCGTCTTCACCGGCCACGGCCTGAACGCCATCTGACCACCCCTCACGCAGGAGCACGGTAACCATGACCACCGCAGCACCCCGCCGCCGCCACCGGGACAGCGAGCAGGACGAACACCCCGGCCGCCCCCGGCGGGTGGTCGGCCCGGTCCCCGCGATGGACGGCCGGGCGCCGACCGCGCACGACCTGCTCCTGCTGCACTGCCCCAGCTCCCTGCGACAGACGGTCTCCGGTGGCGAGCCGATGCCGCACTGGACCCGGTCCGTGCTCCGTGGCAACCCCTGGGTGACCGTCCGGCGCGCCCCCGTACTGGCCGGCTTCGCGCCCGACCGGGTCCGCTGCACCCGGGACGCCTCGGCCGCCCCCGAATCCTGGGTCCCGGTCTCCCTGCGCGGCCCCCGGCTGGAGCAGCGGGCCACCGGCTACGCCCCCCGTTCGGCCGTCGCGGTCACCCTGAAGCCCGAGCAACTCCCGGACCGGCTGGAGCAGTTGTCCCCCGACCGGCTGTTGATCCCGGCCCTCGCCGCGCTCCCCGCAGCCGCCGAGGTGGTCGAGGGCTACCACCTCAGCTGGGGCCCGATCGGCGCCGTCGGCTGCGAACTCGCCACCGGCGTCCCGGTCACCGCCTCCGAGAGCCCGCTCCGGCTGCTGCTCCGCAGCCCGCTGCCGTTCAGCCGGCGGGACGCGCTGCTGCTCCGCCGCAAGCTCCGCAAACTCCCGGTCTGGGTCGAGGCCGACCTGGAGACCCGCCACGGCGCCGTCTCCCTCGCCGAGTACTCCACCTCCCCCCAGGTCCTCACCCTGCACACCCCGGACGGCCCCCGCCTGGTCGGCGACCCGTGGTTCCCCCGGGCGGCCTGACCTCCGCCTCTGGCAGGGCGTCCAGATGCACCACCCAGGGGCGCGGGGCTGCCCTGTAGGCACGCGCTCAGCCACTTACGGTCCAGGGGCTCGGGGAACTGCGAGGAGATCTGGCGCTCGGGTCACTACGAAAGTGCCTGACCACCCCTGAACGGATCACCTTGCAAGGGCCGGCGTCGCAGTTCCCCGAGCCCCTGGACCGTAGACGGCTGAGCACCTGCCAAAAGCGGACCCCCGAGCCCCTGGGGGTGCACCGCCGCTAGGCGTGGTGGCAGGCGACGCCGTCCGTCAGGGCCGGTGACTCCCCCTCGCAGCGGGCCTGCCGGCCCAGGTCCAGGGCGGCGTACAGCGGGCACCGGGTGCGGAACGCGCAGCCCGTACGCCGCTCCGTGGGCGACGGCGGGTCGCCGGGGAGCAGGACTCGGGTGCGGGCCCGTTCCGCTGCCGGGTCGGGCAGTGGGACGGCCGAGAGCAGGGCCTGGGTGTACGGGTGCCGGGGGTGGGCGAAGACCTCGGCGGCCGAGCCCGCCTCGACGGTGCGGCCGAGGTACATCACGCTGACCCGGTCGCAGAGGTGGCGGATCACCGAGAGGTCGTGCGAGACGAACAGGTAGGCCAGGCCCAGTTCGGCCTTGAGCTGCTGCAACAGGTTGAGCACCCCGGCCTGGACCGAGACGTCCAGGGCGGAGACCGGTTCGTCCAGCACCAGCAGCCGGGGCTGCACCGCCAGCGCCCGGGCGATCGAGATCCGCTGCCGCTGCCCGCCGGAGAACTGGTGCGGGTAGCGCGCGGCGTACGCGGGGTCGAGGCCGACCTGCCGGAGCAGTTCGGGGACCCGACGGTTGATCAGGTCCCGGGCGGCGCCCTGGGCGAGCAGCGGTTCGGCGATCACGTCGCCGATCGGCATCCGGGGGTCCAGGCTGGCCATCGGGTCCTGGAAGACGATCTGCACCTCGCCGCGCAGCCGGTGCGCCCCGGCCCGGTCGAGCTTCGCGGTGTCCTGGCCGAGCAGTTCGATCCGGCCGCCCTCCGGCTTTCCGAGGTCGAGCAGCTCGAACAGCGTGGTCGACTTGCCCGACCCCGACTCCCCCACCAGACCGAGCGTCTCGCCCCGGCGGATGTCCAGCTCGACCCCGTCCACGGCGTACACCGAGCCGACCCGGCGCTTGAAGACGGTGCCCTTCAGGACCGGGAAGGTCTTGGTCAGGCCGGTCACCCGGAGCACCGGTTCGCGCTCCGCGCGGGGTGTCGGGTCGGCGGCGGGCAGCGGCGGTACCGGGTAGACGTCCTGCGGCCGGGGCCGGGTCTCGGCCAGTTCGTCGGCCCGCACGCAGGCGGCCAGGTGGTCACCGGCTCCCGTCAGTTCGGGCTCGGCGGTCCGGCAGCGGTCCTGCACCAGCGGGCAGCGGTCGGCGAACGGGCAGCCGGGGCCGGTCCAGCCGAGTGCGGGCGGCTGGCCGGGGATCGGGACCAGCGGGCCGCCGTCGGCGTCCAGCCGGGGGACGGCGCCGATCAGGCCGAGGGTGTACGGGTGCCTGGGGTGGGCGAACAACTCGTCCACCGGAGCGGTCTCCACCACCCGGCCCGCGTACATCACCGCGACCCGGTCGGCCATACCGGCGATCACCCCGAGGTCGTGGCTGACCAGCACCAGCGCGGCGCCGGTCTCCCGCTGCGCGGTCCGCAGCACCTCGAGCACCTGGGCCTGGATGGTGACGTCGAGCGCGGTGGTGGGCTCGTCGGCGAGCAGGATGTCGGGGTCGTTGGCGATCGCCATCGCGATCATCGCGCGCTGCCGCATCCCGCCGGAGAACTCGTGCGGGAAGGCGTCCAGGGCACGCGCCGGGTCCGGGATGCCGACCAGGTCGAGCAGTTCGGCCGCGCGCTTGCGGGCGGCCGACTTGTCCAGCCGCTGGTGGATCCGGATCGCCTCGACGATCTGGTCGCCGATCCGGTAGACGGGGGTGAAGGCGGAGAGCGGGTCCTGGAAGACCATCGCCACCTTGCGCCCGCGCAGGCCGGCCAGCTCCTTGCCCGGCAGGCCGACCAGCTCCTGGCCTTCCAGCTTCACCGAGCCGCTGACCCGCGCGCTGCCGGGCAGCAGGCCGAGCACCGCCAGCGCGGTGACCGACTTCCCGGAGCCGGACTCGCCGACGATGCCCAGGGTCTCGCCCCGGCGGAGCGCGAGGTCGACCCCCCGGACGGCCGGCTGGGAGCCGAAGTCCACGGCCAGGTCGGTTACTTCGAGCAGGTCAGCGGTCACGGCCGGCTCCCGGAGGTGGGGTCGAGGGCATCCCGTAGGCCGTCCCCGATCAGGTTGACGGCGAGCACGAACAGCACCAGCAGCCCGGCCGCGAAGTAGAACAGCCAGGGGAAGACCGGTGCCTGGTCCGTCCCGGCGGCGAGCAGGGTACCGAGCGAGACGTCCGGGGCGCGGACACCGAAGCCGAAGTAGGAGAGGGCCGCCTCGCTCATCACGGCGCCGCCGACCGCGACGGTGGCGTCGGTGATCAGGAAGGAGGCGACGTTGGGCAGGATGTGCCGCAGGATGATCCGCAGCGGGTGGACGCCCATGAACCGGGCGGCGCGGACGAATTCGCGCTCGCGCAGTGAGCGGGCCATCGAGCGGACCACCCGGGCGGTGATCATCCAGTTGAAGGCGGCCAGCAGCACCACGAAGGCGATCCAGCCCGCGCCCTTGAGCCGGGGCGAGATGATGGTGATGATCAGGAAGCTCGGGAAGACCAGCAGCAGGTCGACCAGGAAGGTCAGCCCCCGGTCGGCCCAGCCGCCGAAGTACCCGGCGCAGGCGCCGACCAGCCCGGCCAGCACGGTGGAGAACAGCGCCACCAGCAGGCCGATCACCAGCGACTTCTGCAGCCCTCGGACGGTCTGCGCGAAGACGTCCTGCCCCAGTCCGTTGGTGCCGAACCAGTGGGCGCCGGAGGGCGGTTGGCGGAGCGCCAGGTAGTCGGGGGTGGCGTAGTCCCAGGGCGTCAGGTACGGGCCGACGAAGGCCAGCAGGAACAGCAGCAGCACGGTCAGCGCACCGATCAGCACCCCCTTGGCGGCCAGCAGGCGCCCGGTGACCAGACGCAACCGTCCGGTGGGGGCCAGGAGTTCGGCGGTGGGCAGTGGCAGGACGGCAGTCATCAGGACCTGACCCGGGGATCGAGGGCGGCGGTCAGCAGGTCGGCCAGGAAGCCGGACGCCAGCACCACCACGGCGGCGAACAGGTTGACCGCGACCACCGAGTTGATGTCCTGCTCGTTGATCGCCTGGATGAACCACTCCCCCATGCCGTGCCAGCCGAAGATGGTCTCGGTGAAGGCCGCGCCGGTGAAGATGCCCAGGAAGCTGTAGGCGAACATGGTGGCCATCGGGATCACCGCGGTGCGCAGCCCGTGCTTCACCAGCGCCCGGTTCCTGGTCAGCCCCTTGGCCTCGGCGGTCCGCAGGTAGTCGGAGCCGAGCACGTCGAGCATGGTGGCGCGCTGGTAGCGGCTGTAGACCGCGATCCCGCCGAGCGCCAGCGACATGGTGGGCAGCAGCAGGTGGAGTCCCCAGTCGGCCAGGTGGGCGCCGAGGCCGCCGGCCAGCCCCGGGGTCTCGTAGCCGGTGAACGGGATCACCTCGTGGCCGGCCGCGTCCTTGGCGGCGATCGCGCCGTTCTTCAGCAGCAGCGCGAGCAGGAAGACCGGGGTGGAGAGCAGCACGAAGGAGGCCAGCGTGCTGGCCCGGTCGGAGAAGCGGTACTGCCGCACCGCACCCCAGGCGCCGACCGCCACACCGAGCACCATGCCGAGCAGGCTGCCGACCAGCAGCAGCCGGAGCGAGACCCAGATCCGCCGGCCGAACTCCTCGTTCACCGCGGTGTCGTGGATGGTCCGGCCGAGGTCGGCGTGCAGCAGCAGGCCGTCGGCCCAGGTGCCGAAGCGTTCGACCACGGGGGTGCGGTCGTTGATGTTCAGCGCGGTCAACTGCCGGTCCACCGAGGCGGCGGAGGGCCGGGGCTGCTTGGCCTCGAAGTAGCTGCGTGGCCCGAGCGCGGTGCTGGAGAGGGCGTACGCCAGGAAGACCGCGACGATCAGCAGCACCACGTAGTAGCCCAGGCGTTTGGCCAGGTACCGGATCACCCCGCACCGCCGGTCCGGAGGTTCGTACACCTGGTCAGCATGACGAATTGCCTTCGCTCTAGGGGTCTTCGGAGCAGCTTCGCGCGCAGCAGTTCTACGGCATGGCCGGTCGGCCGTCCAGGACTCTGACACACACCGCTCCAACCGGTCGGCGAAGCAGCAGTTCAGAGTGTTTCAGCGGGTTACTGACGGCGTGTTGCCACAGTGTTGCGGCCCGTTTCGATTCGATCAGATGTGAACAAGACCCCCTGGTACGTGAACTGATCCGCTGTTACGTTCGGCTCGGCCGGACACCGACTTGGCTGCCCATGCTCAAGCGTCGCCACACCTGGCGGCCACCAACTCTTCCCGGGGGAACCCCTGATGGACGCCTTCACCACCGCCCGCGGCCTGCGCCGCACCGCCGTCCTCGCCATCGCACTGGCGCTGGCCGTCACCGGGTGCAGCTCGGCCGGCTCGGGCTCGGGTGACGTGGCCAAGAACGTGGTGCCGACCCAGGACGCCGAGGACAACAACCCGCAGCCGCTGGACAGAATCAAGGACGGCGGCGAGTTCCGGCCACCGCTCCAGCAGTGGATCACCCAGTGGAACCCGTACCAGGTGGACGGCCGGTACGGCGACGCGGTCGAGATCATGTACTACACCCAGGCCAAGCTGTTCCGGACCGACGCCAAGGGCGTCTTCAAGCCGGTGCCGGAGTACCTCACCTCGGCCGAGGTGACCTCCAAGTCGCCGCAGGTGGTCACCTACAAGATCAACCCGAAGGCCAAGTGGTCGGACGGCAAGCAGATCGGCGTGCAGGACTTCAAGGCGGTCTGGGAAGCCACCAACGGCAAGAACCCGGCCTACAACATCGCCGACTCCTCCGGCTACGAGCAGATCTCCTCGGTGGAGCAGGGTGCCGACGCCCAGGAGGTGAAGGTCACCTTCGACAAGCCGTACGCGGACTGGCAGAACCTGTTCAACCCGCTGATCCCGGCGGCCGGCATCGCCACCCCGGAGGCGTTCAACCAGGGCTGGATCGAGCAGGTGCCGATCGTCGGCGGACCGTTCAAGGTCGGCACCATCGACAAGACCGCGCAGACCATCACCCTGGTGCCGAACCCGGACTGGTGGGGCCCGAAGCCCAAGCTGGACAAGATCACCTACCGGGTGCTGGCCATTCCCGCGATCACCCAGGCGTTCCTCAACAACGAGGTGGACTACGCCTCGGCGGGCAGCGCCACCGCCTACGGCCAGCTCAAGGACGCCAAGGACGGCGTGATCCGGACCGGCACCCCGTGGGACGAGGTGCACATCTCCTTCGGCGGCAACGGGCCCCTGGCCGACAAGCCCGTCCGGCAGGCGCTCGGACTGGCGCTGGACCGGGCCGCGCTGATCAAGATCGTCAACCAGGGCGTGCCGGTGGAGTTCAAGCCGCTCGGCAACCACCTTTTCATGACCAACCAGAACGGCTACCAGGACAACTCCGGCGACTGGGTCAAGTACAACGTCGCGGGCGCCAAGGACCTGCTGGACAAGGCGGGTTGGAAAGAGGCAGCGGCCGGCCAGCCGCGCACCAAGGACGGCCGGCCGCTGGAGCTGCACTTCGTGCTCAGCGACGGCTCGGCCCAGGCCCAGATCGACATGGCCACCGCGGTGCAGAACATGCTCCAGCAGGTCGGCGTGAAGCTCACCGTCGACAAGGTGCCGAGCAAGGAGTACTTCGGCAAGTACGTCAACCAGGGCAAGTTCGACCTGGCCAGCTGGCGGAACACCGGCTCCTTCCCGCTCTCCGCCGGGGTGGCCAACTTCCGTGCGCCGCAGGGCGACAACGTGTTCGGGAACTACTCCAAGCTGGCCACGCCGGAGATCGACGAGCTGCTGCGCACCGCCGCCGCCACCCTCGACCCGACCGAGGCGGCCAAGCTCTACAACAAGGCCGACGCGCAGATCTGGGAGCTCGGCCACACCTACGAGCTGTACCAGCGCCCGAGCATCGTCGCGGTCCGCAAGGGGCTGGCCAACTTCGGCGCGGGAAGCCTGGCCGACACCGTCATCACCTCGGTCGGCTGGGAGAAGTGATCCCCTGAACCCCCTGAACGGAACGGGCTGACGGACGCCGGACGGCACTGACGAGCAGCGCGGTGATCACGAGACCGGCGGCACGGGGAGGCGGCGAACCCGCCCCCGTGTACCGCCACCGGCCTTGACCTTCCGCGTTGCTCGCAGACCGCCCGCGTCGTCGTTGCACTGCCGAGGAATCTAGCCGGTCGAAGCGGACACGCCGAACAGCACCGGCGGGGCACGCCCGGGGACCCGTTCGCTGTCACCCGGTTCGCGCACTGCGCCGTCAACTCTCGCTGACGGCGGGGCAGAACGGGAGTAAATCGGATATATCGGCATGCCGTGGCGGTATCGTGCGCCGGGGGTGACGAGGTGTCAGGATCGCG
Source organism: Kitasatospora sp. NPDC101801 (assembly GCF_044766665.1). Taxonomy (NCBI): domain Bacteria; kingdom Bacillati; phylum Actinomycetota; class Actinomycetes; order Kitasatosporales; family Streptomycetaceae; genus Kitasatospora; species Kitasatospora sp. NPDC101801. The sequence goes on along the minus strand of NZ_JBIWML010000016.1, from coordinate 49,756 downwards.
GCATGACCAGCAATCAGGCCGTCCCGACCGACCCGGCGCCGTTCCGCCGGATGGCACCCCGGAGCAAGGCGGAGAGCCATCGGGCCGCCACTCCCCTGGAGCTCTTCTTCGACCTCTGCTTCGTGGTGGCCGTCGCCCAGGCCGGCTCCCAGCTCGCGCACGACCTGGCGGCGGGCCACCTCGGCCACGGGCTCTACAGCTACGCGTTCGCGTTCTTCGCGATCTGGTGGGCCTGGATGAACTTCAGCTGGTTCGCCTCCGCCTACGACGTGGACGACGTGCCGTACCGGGTGACCACCCTGGTGCAGATCACCGGCGTGCTGATCCTGGCCGCCGGGGTGCCCCGGATCTTCGCCGACCAGGACCTCACGCTGTCGGTGGTCGGCTACGTGGTGATGCGCCTCGCCATGGTCACCCAGTGGCTGCGCGCGGCCGCCTGCGAGAGCGGCGGGGCGCGCACCATGGCGCTGCGCTACGCGGCCGGCATCACGGTCTGCCAGGTCGGCTGGGGCCTGGCGCTGCTGGTGCCGGAGAGCGCCCGGGTCTGGGTGCTGCCGCTCGGCATCGTGGCCGAGCTCTCGGTGCCCGCGCTGGCCGAGCTGCACACCCAGAGCACCTGGCACCCGCACCACATCGCCGAGCGGTACGGCCTGTTCACCCTGATCGTGCTCGGCGAGACGGTCTCCGCCGCCACCCTGGCGATGCAGGCCGCGCTCGACGAGCACGAGGCGCTCGGCGAGCTGATCCCGCTCGCCGCCGGTGGCATCCTGATCTGCTTCGCCGCCTGGTGGATCTACTTCGCCCGGCCGGTGCACCACCTGCTCACCTCGAACCGGCGGTCCTTCCTCTGGGGCTACGGCCACTACCTGGTGCTCGGCTCGGCGGCCGCGATCGGCGCCGGCCTGGAGGTCGCGATCGAGTACGCCACCGGCCAGGCACACATCGGGGCGGTACCGGCCACCGCGGCCGTCACCGTGCCGACCGCGCTCTACCTGTTCACGGTCTGGCTGCTGCACTCCCGGCACGACAAGCGTGGCCCGGCCCAGGTGCTGCTGCTCCCGGTCACCGCGGTGGTCGTGCTGGCCTGCACGCTGCTCGGCGAGTCGGGCGTGCTCGCCACCGGGCTGGTCTGTGCGGCGGCCGTGGCGGTGGGGGTGACGCTGCACTCCCGTCAGTCCGGAATGTGAGGATGGGCGGACCCGCTACGTCTGGAGTCCCCGCATGCCGTCCGTCCCCGACCAGCTCGCCGATCTGCCCTACGCGCACCTGCTCGCCCCGCACACCGGCCCGCTCCGGCGGGACGAGCGGTACGACACCGTGCACTTCGAGGGCCCGGAGCTGGAGGGCCCGGGGAACGGCGCGACCTTCCTGGAGTGCGCCTTCACCGGCGTGCAGCTGAGCGGCGCCAAGCTCCGGCAGGCCCGGTTCAACGAGGTCTGGGTGCAGGGCAGCCGCTGGGTCGCGGTGGACTGCGCGGAGAGCGAGTGGCAGGACAGCGGCTTCGTCGGCACCGTGCTGGCCGGGCTGACCGCCTACGGCTCGGCGGTCCGCCGGGTGGTGTTCCGGCAGTGCAAGCTGGAGGCGGTCAACCTGCGCGGCGCCACCCTGCGCGACGTGGTCTTCGAGGACTGCCTGCTGCGGGACGTCGACTTCGGCGGCGCCAGGCTGACCGAGCTCTCCTTCCCCGGCTCCACCCTGGAGGAGGTCCGGATGGGCGGGGCCACCCTCCGCCAGGTCGACCTGCGCGGCGCCACCCACCTCGGACTGGCCGACGGACCGGACGGGCTGCGCGGCGCGATCCTCGGCACCACCCAACTCTTCGAGCTGGCGCCGCAGTTCGCCCAGGCACTGGGGATCGTCGTGCGGGACTGAGCCCCGGCCGTTCATCCGGCCTTCGCTCCGCGAATCAGCGTTGAACAATCCAACAAGCCTTCGTGGAAAGTCCTGGACCCGAGCGAGGACCTGCACAAAGATGCCGCCTGAACGATGGCGTGGACACAACGTGTGTGCACAACATCGCTATCGAAGGGACGGGCAGGCGGGATGTCCGAGCTGAGTCGTAGGAAGTTCATGGCACTGTCGGCGAGCGCGGCGGCCGGGGCGGCGGTGGCCGGCTCGGCCACCGTGGCCGGGGGCACGGCCGAGGCGGCCGCCCTCGGTCTGGACGCGACCGGGACGATCACCGACGCCAAGCACATCGTCGTGCTGATGCAGGAGAACCGCAGCTTCGACCACTACTTCGGCATGCTCAAGGGCGTCCGGGGCTTCGCCGACCGGGCCGCGATCCAGATCCCCGGCGGGCACAGCGTCTTCAACCAGCCGAACGGCACCGGCCGCCAGTACCCCTGGCTGTTCAGCGCCACCAACCCGGCGGGCGGCCAGACCCCGGACCGGCTGGCCCAGTGCAACGGCGACCTCGCGCACTCCTGGAACGACCAGCACAGCGCCTGGAACACCGGCCGGATGGACAACTGGGTGGCCGCCAAGTCCAGTGTCCGGGCGCTGGGTTACCTGAACCGCAAGGACATTCCGTTCCACTACGCGCTGGCCGACAACTGGACGGTCTGCGACGCCTACTTCTCCTCCACGCTGAGCGCCACCGGACCGAACCGCACCTTCCACTGGAGCGGGCAGATCGACCCGGACGGCAAGGCGGGCGGCCCGGCCTACAACGGCGGCGACGAGTCCGGCCTGCGCTGGCAGACCTACGCCGAGGCGCTGGAGAACGCCGGGGTGAGCTGGAAGCTCTACCAGAACGCCGCCGACAACTACGGCGACAACGCCCTGGCCTACTTCACCCAGTTCACCAGCGCCCCGGCCAACAGCCCGCTCAAGGTCAAGGGCATGGGTTCGGTGCCCAAGGTGACCGGCAAGACCCCCGAGGACATCGCCGCCGCGATCCGCGCCGACGTGCTGAACGGCACCCTGCCGCAGGTCTCCTGGATCGTCGCCGACGAAGCCTCCTCCGAGCACCCCTACGCGCCGCCGAACGACGGCGCGCACTTCGTGCACCTGGTGATGGACGCGCTCAACGCGGACCCGGCGGTCTTCAACTCCACCGTGATGTTCCTGAACTACGACGAGAACGACGGCTTCTTCGACCACGTCCCGCCGCCGGTCCCGGTGGCCGGCACCGCCGGCGAGTTCTACAACGGCCAGCCGATCGGCCTCGGTTTCCGGGTCCCGATGGTGGCCATCTCGCCCTGGAGCCGCGGTGGTTGGGTGAGCTCCGAGGTCTTCGACCACACCTCGGTGCTGCGCTTCCTGGAGAGCTGGACGGCCGCCCTCGGCAAGCCCGCCACCTGCCCGAACATCAGTGCCTGGCGGCGCAAGGTGACCGGCGACCTGACCGGCGCCTTCGACTTCGCCAACCCGGTGTACGGGATGCCCGCGCTGCCGGACACCTCCTTCGTGATCGGCCAGTCCACCTGCGGCCCGCTGCCCAACCCGGCGCCGACCAACAACGCCCTGCCGCTGCAGGAGGCCGGCACCCGCCCGGCCCGCGCCCTGCCGTACCAGCCGAACGCCAACCTGGACCACCTGGAGTTCGCCTCCGGCGGGGTGATGAAGGTCTGGATCAAGATGGCCAACGAGGGTGCCGTGGCCACCCGTTCGACCCACTTCGCGGCCTACGCGAACGCCTACCGCAGCGGTGGGCCGTGGCAGTACACCGTCGACCCGGGCGGCAGCACCAGCGACTTCTTCAACTGCGGCACCAACTTCGGCAACGGCCCGTACGACCTGAGCGTGACCGGCCCGAACCGCTTCCTGCGCCGCTTCAAGGGCGACGCCACCAAGCCCGGCACGACGGTCGGCGTGACCGCCTCTTACGCCAACGCCCCCGACACCGGCAAGGCCGCGCTCTGGTTCCGGCTGGCCAACGCGGGCACCTCCGCCGTGACCTTCACGGTCACCCCGAACAACTACCGCACCGACGGTCCCTGGGCGTACACAGTCCAGCCCGGCGGCAGCACCAGCGACTACTTCAACGCGGTGGCGTACCAGAACGGTTGGTACGACTTCACGGTCACGGTCAGCTCCGACCCGAGCTGGTCGCAGCGGTTCACCGGGCACATCGAGACCGGCGCGCCGAGCATCAGCGGCTGACCGGCCGTCAGGGCCGGGCCGGCTCCAACCGGCCCAGCGCGTAACGACGGAGCACGATCCGGGCCACCAGCGGGTGGTCGGCGAGCGGAGCGGACACGGCCCAGGCGGCCGTGTCCGCCAGCGCGTCGGTGAACCGTCCTGGGGCGAGCAGGTGGGTGGCGACCGCGATCCGCCGGTGGCCCTGGGCCCGGAGGGTGGCCAGCGCCGCCGGGACGGTCGGCCCGGCGGCCGAACAGTACGCGGTGGCCCGGGACTTCGGCCTCCACGCGAAGATCACCGGCGCCCGGGCGGAGCAACTCCCGTCGATCTGGCGCCGGTTGGTGGAAGCGGGCTTCGAGTCCGGCCACGCGTACGGGAAGTCGCTGCGCGCCGTGAAGTCCTGCGTGGGCAGCCGCTGGTGCCGGTTCGGCCCGGGCGACTCGGTGCGGCTGGCGATCGACCTGGAGCTGCGCTACCGGGGCCTGCGCACCCCGCACAAGGTCAAGGGCGGGGTCTCCGGCTGCCTGCGCGAGTGCGCCGAGGCCCGCGGCAAGGACATCGGGGTGATCGCCACCGCCAACGGCTGGAACCTCTACCTCGGCGGCAACGGCGGCACCAACCCCCGGCACGCCGACCTGCTCGCCGCCGACCTCTCCGCCGAGCAGCTGCTCCGGCTGACCGACCGCTTCCTGATGTACTACGCCCGCACCGGCGAGCGGCTGGAGCGCACCGCCGCCTGGCTGGAGCGGCTGGGCCTCGACCACGTCCGCCGGATCGTGATGGACGACGCCGAGGGCCTGGCCGCCGAGCTGGAGGCGGCGGCCGACCGGCACGTGGCCGCCTACCGGGACGAGTGGCAGGCCGTGCTGGCCGATCCGGCCAAGCTGCGCGCCTTCGCCCCCTTCGTGAACGCCCCCGACGAGTCGGTCGCCTTCCTCGACTCCGCCGCCCCCTCGCTCCAGGAGCACTGATGAACCGCACCGAGCAGGTCCAGGTCCGCAGCACGTCCGGCGAGTGGGTCACCGTCTGCTCGTACGACGACCTCGAACCCTCCTGCGGGGTGGCGGCGCTGCTCCCCGGGGGCGAGCAGGCGGCGGTGTTCCGCACCCCCGCCGGCGGGGGTGCACGCGGTCGGCAACCGGGACCCGTTCTCCGGCGCCGACGTGATCGCCGACGGCATCACCGGCAGCGTGGACGGCGTCCCCACGGTCGCCTCCCCGATGTACAAGCAGACCTTCGACCTGCGGACCGGGATCTGCCTGGACGACCCCGAGGTGGCCCTGCCGGTGCTGCCGGTCCGGCTGCTCTGACCCCGGTCCCCCAGGCCCGGGCGCGCAGGCTGCGGGTGATCGGCGCAGGCTGGAGGTATCCAGCCGGTCGGTCACCCGCCGCCCGGCCTTTCCAGAGGCGAGTGGCCCGGAGGTGGTTGGGATGACGACGGAACCCCAGGCGGAGTTCGGCCCCGAGCGGTACGCCAGGCCCCGCAAGGTCGGTGGACCGCGCGGCGCCTGGCAGTTGCTGGAGCAGGTCAGTTCGATGACCGTCGTGCTGCTGGTGGCGGCCTCGGTCGGTCTGGTCCTGGTCGCGGTGGGGACCGACAACGCGATCGCCATGGCGGTGTTCAGCGCGGTCTGGCTGGTCACCGCGTTCGCCCTGATGGGCCGGCTGGGCCGGCGGCACGACGAGCAGGCGGCAGGACGGCACCGCAGGCCCGCGTGACCGGGCCGACGGTGCCGTTCGTGGTGGGGTTCCCTCAGGGCCGGGGGCACTCCCCGGCCCGGGCCTCGACCGGCCGGGTGAACCAGTACGCCCCGGCCACCAGCACCGCCCCGCCGACCACGTTGCCCGGCACCACGTACAGCAGGTTGCGGGCCAGGTCCCCCACCCCGGCCCGGCCGTCGGTGATCGCCAGCGCGTAGAGCGCCATGTTGGCCACGCAGTGCTCGAAGCCGGCCGCCACGAAGGCGAACACCGGCCACCAGAGCGCGGCCATCTTCGCCCCGTCGCCCCGCACCCGGGCCACCATCCAGACCGCCAGGCAGACCAGCAGGTTGCAGAGCACCGCCCGGGTGAACAGCTCACCCCCGGTCAGCGCGTTCTTGGCCGCGATCAGCTCGCCGAGCATCCGGCCGGCCGGCGCGGTGCCGAGCAGGCCGGTGGCGTGCATCAGCAGGCCCAGCCCGACCGCACCCACCAGGTTGCCGAACAGCGCCAGCCCCCAGACCCGGGCCAGGTCCCGCCGACCGGTCCGACGGCCGAGCCGGCCGAAGGCCATCACCATCGCCGCACTGGTGAACAGCTCGGCGCCCGCGAGCACCACCAGGATCAGCGCCACCCCGAAGACCGCGCCCTCCAGCAGCCGGACGGCGGGCGAGTGCGCCAGGTCGAACGGGGCCGCCACCGAGAGCAGCAGCACCTCGCCGAGCCCGATGTACGCCCCGGCCTGCACGGCCGAGACCAGGTAGCGACCGGGTCGGCGCCGGGCCAGCTCGGCCTTCTTCGCTGCCTGGGCCAGCATGTCGTCGAGGGCGAGCGCGGGTGAGTGCGGCATGAGGCCAGCCTCCCGCCGTCCGGGGCCCGGGCCGACCGGCCGAAGGTCACCGGCCGGAGTGCACTTCGTCCCGGGCGGTGCGGCCGGCACGTCCCGGCCGGCACCGGCCCGCCAGGGCCCGGCTGGAGCAGTCCGCCGCGCGGGCCGGTGGCACCGCGTGCACAGAATGACCTCATGTGGATATCTCCTGACGCTCCGTCACTCCCGATGCCCCGGTGAGCGCGGCGGACGTCGCGCTGCTGGTGGCCCCGATGGTGCTGGTCGCCCTCGGCCTCTACCTGACCCACCGGCTGGTGCCGAACGGGCGACGGATGCCGTTCAACGAGGTCGGCGGCGTGCTGTTCTCCATGGTCGGCGTGCTCTACGCGGTCCTGCTGGCGTTCGTGGTCATCGTGGTCTGGGAGAACACCGAGGCGGCCAAGGCCACCACCTTCAAGGAGGCCGACGCGGTGGCGGGGGTGTACTGGCTGTCCCGGCACATGCCGGCGCCGGCCGGCCCCGAGCTGGAGCAGCTCACCCTGGGCTACGCCCACGAGGTGATCACCGTGGAGTGGCCGATGATGACCCGGCACCGCACCGACCCGACCGCAACCACCATGATCTACCGGATCCGGGAGACCGCGCTGAGCTTCCAGCCCGGTGAGGACACCCGGTTGCAGGGCATCTACCAGCAGCTGGTCGCCGACGTGGAGCAGCTGGCCAGCGAGCGCCGGGCCCGGCTGAACCAGATCGACGACGTGGTGCCCACCCTGCTCTGGGTGGCGCTGATCATCGGCGCCGTGGTCACGGTCGGGTTCACCTTCTTCTTCGGGCTGCCCAACCTGCGGGTGCAGATCGTCATGGTGGTCACCATGGCGGGCCTGATGGCCCTGCTGCTGGTCACCATCAAGGAGATGGACTACCCGTTCGACGGGCTGTACGGCATCGACCCCGAAGCCTTCCGGGTCTTCCTCTCCCGGCTCCCCCCGCCGCGCTGAGCCGCGGGGACCGCACTCACCCACTCGGACCTCCCCGCGCGCACAGCCGACGGACCGTCAGTAATTTGCGAATCAGTCGACCGAACGGAGCGCGCAGGTGGCACAACGACAGTCCACGGCTGTCCGGGCGACGATGGTGGCCACCGGGGCGTCGCTGCTCCTGGTCCTCGCCATCGTGCTCGGCAGCCGGGGTCTCAGGGACTTCGACTCCGCGCTGGTCCCGTACGCGGTGGCCACCGTCTTCCTGACCTTCGGAGTGGTCCACCGCTACGTGGTGTGGATCTCCGCACCCGCCGCCCGGCGGCTGTTCAGGCAGGGCTGGCGCTCGGCGCTGTCCTGGCGGCACCTGCGGTCCGCGCCGACCGCGCTGCCCCGGATGATCGTCACCTACCTGGGCTTCCAGAAGTTCCTCGGCGCCCGCTCGCACGCCCGCTGGGCGGCCCACCAGCTGATGTTCTGGGGCTGCCTGCTGGCCGCCGCGATCACCTTCCCGCTGACCTGGGGCTGGTTCACCTTCACCGCCTCCAGCGCGGCCGGACCCGGCTACGAGATGCGGATCTGGGGCTTCAAGGTGCTCGGCTTCGACTCCGGCAGCTTCTTCGGCTGGGCGATGTACCACGGGCTCGACCTGGCCGCGGTGATGGTGATCGGCGGGGCGGGCTACTTCCTCTGGCGCCGGATGCGGGACCGCGCGGCCACCACCGGGCAGCGCTTCGGCTACGACTTCGTCCCGCTGCTCGCGCTGATCACCATCTCGGTGACCGGCCTGCTGCTGACCTTCTCCTCGGTCTTCCTGCACGGCGGCGGCTACGAGTTCCTGGCGATCCTGCACATGGCCTCGGTGGTGCTGACCCTGGTCTACCTGCCGTTCGGCAAGTTCTTCCACATCGTCCAGCGCCCGGCCGCGGTCGGCATGCAGCTGTTCAAGTACACGACGAGGAAGAAGACCCCCGACGCCGCCGACGACCTGTTCGCCTGCCGCAAGTGCGGCGAGCCGATCGACACCCCCGAGTACGTGGCGAACCTGCGCGGCACCATGCAGGACCTCAGCCTCGGCTTCGACCGGTGGGCGGAGTACTGCCCGCGCTGCAAGCGGGTGTTGCGCGGCAGCGCCTACCTCTCCCAGGTGAAGAAGGGCTTCCAGTGAGCGAGCGTGTGGACCCGACGGTCGCCCCGCGCGGCACCCGCGACTTCCGGGACGCGGGCGGGCTGCCGGCCGCCGCCTGGCGGGCCGACCAGACCGAGCAGACGCTGGTGCCGACGCACTGCTGCTTCTGCGGGGTGCAGTGCGGGATGTACCTGCGGGTGAACAGCGCGGGCAAGGTCTTCGGGGTCGAGCCGCGCAACCACGACATCAACCGGATGCGGCTCTGCCCCAAGGGCATCAACGCCTACCAGCAGGTCAACCACCCGGACCGGCTGACCGCACCGCTGATGCGGCGTTCCCGGGACGAGCCGTTCCGCGAGGTGAGCTGGGAGGAGGCGCTCTCCCACACGGTGGACGAGATCCGCCGGATCCAGGGCGGGCACGGGGCGGACGCCTTCGGGCTGCTCGGCGGTGCCAGTCTGTTCTCCGAAAAGACCTACCTGGTCGGCAAGTTCGGCCGGGTCGCGCTGAAGACCCGGCACGTGGACTACAACGGCAGGCTCTGCATGGTGAGCGCCGCCGGGGCCAACAAGCTGGCGTTCGGGATCGACCGGGCGGGCAACCCGTTCTCCGACATCCTGCAGACCGACTGCCTGCTGATCGCCGGGTCCAACGTCGGCGAGTGCTTCCCGGTGATGACCCAGTACGTCTGGGGCGCCCGCGACCGCGGCGCCAAGCTGATCGTGGTGGACCCCCGGGAGACCGCGATCGCCCGGACCGCCGACCTGCACGTGGCGCTCAAGTCCGGGACGGACGCGGCCTTCTTCAACGCGGTGCTGAACGTGGTGATCGAGGACGGACTGGTGGACGAGGCGTTCGTCGCCGCGCACACCACCGGCTGGGCCGAGGTCCGGCAGACCGTCAAGGAGTACACCCCCGACCGGGCCGCCGCGATCTGCGGCATCCCGGCCGAACAGGTGGTCCGGACGGCCCGGATGTTCGGCACCGCCGGGAAGGCGATGGCCTGGCACGCGCGCGGCATCGAGCACCACACCCAGGGGGTGGAGAACTGCCTGACCGTCATCAACCTCTGTGCGGCGACCGGGAACCTGGGCAGGCCGGGGGCCGGCTACGGCACCATCACCGGTCAGGGAAACGGCCAGGGCGGTCGCGAGCACGGCCAGAAGTCCGACCTGCTGCCCGGCGGACGTTCCATCAACGACCCCGAGCACCGGCGGCAGATCTCCGCGATCTGGGGCATCGACGAGGCCGACCTTCCGCCGGCCGGCACCTCGATGATGGAGATGGTCTGGCAGATGCAGCGCCAGGAGATCCGCGGCCTGATCGGGATCTGCAACAACCCGTTCGTCTCGCTGCCCAACTACGCGGTGGTGAAGGACGGGTACGACAAGCTGGAGTTCCACGCCCAGTTCGACTTCTTCCTCTCCGAGACCGCCGCCAACGCGCACGTGGTCTTCCCGGTCACCACCTGGGCCGAGGACGAAGGCGTGATGGCCAATGCCGAGGCCCGGGTGGTCAAGCACAACAAGGCCCAGGAGCCGCCGGCCGGCGTCCGCACCGACACCTGGGTGATGTGCGAGCTGGCCCGCCGGCTCGGGGTCGGCGACAAGTTCGACTTCCCCGGCTCACGCGAGGTCTTCGACGAGCTGCGGACCGCGTCGCGCGGCACCGTGATCGACTACTACGGCATCACGTACGAGCGGCTGGAGTCCACCGGCGGCCTCGCCTGGCCCTGCCCTGACCTCGAACACCCGGGCACGCCAAGGCTGTTCGAGGATGGGAAGACGTACCACCCGGACGGCCGGGTGCACCTTCAGGTGGTCGAGTGGCACCCGCCGGCCGACCCGTACAGCGACGAGTACCCGATGACGCTGACCACCGGCCGGACGGTGGCGCACTTCCTCTCGGGCAACCAGACCCGGCGGCTCGGGGCGCTGGTGGAGCAGACCCCGCGCCCCTGGGTCGAGGTGCACCCCTCGCACGGATTCCGCACCGGTGATCCGGTCCGGGTGGTCACCCGGCGCGGGGTGTCGGTGCTGCCCGCGCTGGTGACCGAGGCGATCCGGGCCGACCACGTCTTCGTGCCGTACCACTGGCCCTCGCCGGTGGCCGCCAACGCGCTCACCGTCGACGCGCTGGACCCGCGCTCGAAGATCCCCGAGTACAAGGTCTGCGCGGTCCGGATCGAGCGGGCGGACGCGCTCGACGAGGTGCCCGCGCCGCCCACCCCGCCGGGCCGGGAGGCGTACCCCGAGGCCCAGGTGTCCCGGACCGACCCGCTGCCGCCGACCTCACCCCAGGGTCGCGGCACCTCCGAGAGGGGCTGACGTGCTCGGCAGGACGATCTTCATCGACCCGGGCCGCTGCATCGGCTGCCAGGCCTGCGTCTCGGCCTGCCGGGAGTGCGACTCGCACCGCGGCAAGTCGATGATCCACCTGGACTACCCCGACGAGGGGCACTCGGTGGCCTCGCTGCCGACCGTCTGCATGCACTGCGAGGACCCGGTCGCCCCGTGCGCCGAGGTCTGCCCGGCGGACGCGATCCTGATCACCGCCGACGGCGTGGTGCAGGAGGCCGACCCGACCCGGTGCATCGGCTGCGCGAACTGCGTCAACGCCTGCCCGTTCGGGGTGCCGAAGATCGACCTGGACGCCAAGCTCCAGATGAAGTGCAACCTCTGCTACGACCGCACCAGTTACGGGCTCGCCCCGATGTGCGCGACCGTCTGCCCGACCGGGGCGCTGTTCTACGGCACCTTGGAGGAGCTCCAGGCCGAGCGGCCGAACGTGGACGTCTCGACCATGTTCGCCTTCGGCGACGTGACGGTCTCCACCGGTGTGGCGATGGTGGTGCCCGCCGAACAGCGGGCCGCCGTCCCCGGCGGACTGCCTGCGGGCGGGCTGCTGGTGGGGGACGTCCTGGCGGACGCCGGGGCGGCGGCCACCCGCTCGGACGGGCTCCCGGCGGGCGGCCTGCTGAGAGTGATCGAGGTCAACGGGCGCCCCACGCCCGGGAACGGAGCGCCCGCATGACCACCCCACCCGCCCCCGCGCCCACCCCGGCTCCCACCCCGGCCGAGCAGGAGGCGCTGGTCGACCGGATCAGCGCCGACTCGCTGACCACCCGTCGGGACTACCTGCGGATCGTGGCCACCGTCTCCGGCGGCCTGGTGGTCGGCTCCACGGTGGTCTCGGCCGGGGTGCTGCACCGGCACGGCGACGGCACCGCTCCCCCGCTCAAGGTGGCCGACCGCCTGCCCAAGGGACAGGCGGTCACCTTCAACTACCCCGGCGAGCACGACCGGGCGATGGCGATCCGGCTCACCGACGGCTCGGTGGTCGGGTACTCCACCGTCTGCACCCATCTGGCCTGCGGGGTGCTCTGGCGGAAGGAGCGCGGCGCCGAGGGCGAGCTCTACTGCCCGTGCCACGAAGGGGTGTTCAGCGCCCGGACCGGCGAGGTGACGGCCGGTCCGCCGCCCCGCCCGCTGCCCCGGGTGGTGATGGTCGAGGACGAGCGGGGCGCGGTCTGGGCGATCGGCACCGCGCGCTCCGGTGAGACGGAGGAGGCCGGGTTGTGCCGGCAGTTGTCGGACACCGATCCGGTGCTGGCCGAACGGGCCGGCTGCGGCCGGACGGACGGAGCGTCATGACCGGGCCCGAGCAGCTCCCCGAGCCACTGCCCACGCGCTTCCCGGCGGACTACCACCCGGGCAGCGACGAACCCCGGCTCAACCGCCCGGTACCGGAACGCTATCCGCAGATCCGGGCCACCAGCGGCTACGCCGACCCCCGGGTCCGGCACACCGGCCCGGGCCCCGGCGCGGGCGGCGAGCAGCAGCCGGAGCGGTCGGCGATCCTGACCGCCCGGCTGGTGCTGGCGATCACCGTGGTGATCGGCCAGCTGTGGGCGCTGACCGTGGCCACCGATGCCTGGATGCGCGGCGAGACCACCGTCGCCTGGTGGTGCACCGGCCTGTCGGCGGCCTCCTTCCTGGTCGTCCTCCTGGCGTGGCGGATCTCGCCGCGCGATCACTGAACAGCTACTGAGGTAGGCAGAGTTGAGCACTCTCGACGAGAAGGCCCCGGGGCACCGCAAGGAGAGCTACCGTCCCGGCGCGACCATCTCCCGCTGGGAGCCCGAGGACCCTTCGTTCTGGGCCGCCACCGGCAGGAAGGTGGCCGACCGCAACCTCTGGGTCTCGGTGCCCGCCCTGCTGCTGGCCTTCGTGGTCTGGCAGGTCTGGTCGGTGACGGTGGTTCAGCTGAGCAAGGTCGGCTTCACCTTCAGCGACTCGCAGAAGTTCTGGCTCACCGCCATCCCCGGCCTGACCGGCGGCATCTTCCGGCTGGTGTACACCTTCGTCGGCCCGGTGGTCGGCGAGCGGAAGTGGACCGCCTTCTCCACCGTCATCCTGATCGGTCCGCTGCTCTGGCTCGGCTTCGCCGTGCAGGACACCTCGACCCCGTACGGGGTGATGGTGGCGATCGCCGCGCTCTGCGGCGTCGGCGGCGCCAACTTCGCCTCCTCGATGGTGAACATCGGCTTCTTCTACCCGAAGGCGAAGAAGGGCAACGCCAACGGCATCAACGGCGGCCTGGGCAACCTGGGCGTCAGTGTGGTGCAGCTGGTCGCGCCGATCGTGATCACGGCGGGCATCCTCGGCCCGCCGGCCGGCGGGCCGCAGAAGCAGAAGGACGGCACCGAGGTCTGGCTCCAGAACGGGGCCTTCCTCTGGGTGCCGCTGCTGGTGGTGATGGCGCTGGCCGCCTGGTTCCTGATGAACGACCTCAAGGTCGCCGCCGCACCGTTCAGCAAGCAGAAGATCATCTTCAGGCGCAAGCACAACTGGCTGATGACGGTGCTCTACGTCGGTACCTTCGGCTCCTTCATCGGCTTCGCCTCCGCCCTGCCGAACCTGATCAACACCACCTTCACCCCGATCGACTCCGCCTACTCAGCCACCAAGTACGCCTGGGTCGGCCCGTTCATCGGCGCCCTCACCCGCTGGCTCGGCGGCTGGATCGCCGACAAGACCGGCGGCGCCTGGTGCACCATCATCTCGTTCGTCGGGATGGGCGCCTCGGTCATCGTGGTGATCAACGCCCTGCCGGCCGGCGGTGACCAGGGCAACTTCTGGGTCTTCTACGGCGGCTTCCTGTGCGCCTTCTTCTTCTCCGGCATCGGGAACGGCTCGACCTTCCGGCAGATCCCGGTGATCTTCCTCAACCAGCACCGCGCCGCGGCGGGCCCCTCCCCCGAGGCCCAGGAGGAGGCCCGGCACCAGGCCGAGATGGAGGCCGGCGCGGTCACCGGCTTCTCCGCCTCGATCGCCGCCTTCGGCTTCTTCTTCATCCCGGCGATGTTCGCGCTCTTCCCGGTCACCAGCTCGCTCTGGGTCTTCGTCGGCTTCTACGCCGTCTGCCTGGTGGTCTGCTGGTGGTTCTACGCCCGCAAGGGCGCCGAGGCCCCGAGCTGACCGTGACCGACCGGTCACGATTTCGGAGTTCCCGCCGGTGTCGCGTAGAGTCTCCGACGTCAGACAGGCGCCGCTAGCTCAGTTGGTTAGAGCAGCTGACTCTTAATCAGCGGGTCCGGGGTTCGAGTCCCTGGCGGCGCACAGACGGTCGGAAGGCCCCCACCTCACGGTGGGGGCCTTCCTTCGTTCCCGGCCCCGGACAGTGGCCGAAGAGACAGGTGGGCGGGGCTCAGAGCCCGGCCGGGACCTTGTCCAGGAAGCCGTGGATGCTCTTGATCTTGCCCGCGCCGTCCAGGGCGGCGACGTCGAAGCCGATGACGACGTTCTCGCCGCCGGCCGCCGGGACGAGCTCCCACTGGAAGCGCACGATGTTGTGGTGCGCGTCGACGTCACCGTGCTGGTTGAAGACGAAGCCCTGGAACTGCTCGCGCGCACCGCTGATCACCGCGGCGACGCCCTCGTGGCCCTCGACGTCGGCCAGCGGGTCCGTGTAGGTGGCGCCCTCGGCGAACAGGTCGGCGATGGCGGCGGCACGCTTGCCGGCGTCGGCCTCGTTCCAGATGGCCAGGTAACGGGTCACCACGTCGTTGAGATCACTCATGTTCAAAACTCCCTAACGGTCTACGAAGCTCAGCACCGGCACCACCCGATGGGCAGCGACGCACACCACCTTGACGCAGGGGGGTGGAGCTGCACTGGACCCGCACTGGAGCGGCCGTCGGCAGGCCCGGAGCCACGCCTCCGCGGTGGTCGGTCAGCCTCGGGTCAGGACCGGGTCAGGCGCGGGTGTTCGCATGGTGCCCGACCTGCGCGGGTCCACGAAGCAGACGGAGGCGATCGCTGTGAGGAACCAGAGCCCGTACCAGCCGGCCCGGAGGTCGGTCCGATGACCGCGACCGCTGCCACCGAGCAGCTGATCTCGCTGTCGGCGCCGGAACGAGCCGACGCCCTGCGGGAGTTGGTGGCCGCCGAGTTCCGGGCCACGATGCTGTTGGAGCCGGACGAGGAACTCCCGCTGGACCGCAGCTACTTCGACCTCGGGCTGACCTCACTGCGGCTCACCGAGATCAAGCGGCGGCTGGAGCAGCGGCTCGGGCTCGCGATCAGCGCCAACACCATGTTCAACGAGCCGACCGTCGAGGCACTGGTGACCCACCTGTCGGGTCAGCTGCCCGGCGGCGGCACCGAGGCGCCGGCGGACGACGCCCCGGTCGCGCAGGACCACGCACTGCTCGACGAAATCCTCAAGGACCTCTACCAGTCCTGAGCACCGGCGGACCTCTCCCGCCGCCGTATGGAAGGGAACCCATGCCCGACACCGCCGCACCCGTGGGGGATCAGCTCCAGAGCGCCCTCGAAACCGTGCGCAAGCAGCAGGAGCTCCTCAAGGACCTGATGCTGGAGAAGTACGAACCCATCGCCGTGGTCGGTGTCGGGCTGCGCTTCCCCGGCGGCAGCAACAGCCCCGACGAGTTCGCCGACTTCCTGCGCGACGGCCGGTCGGGCATCGGGCCCTTCCCGGCGGACCGCTTCGACCTGGCGCGGTTCACCGACCCGGCGGACGCGGACGGCGAGCCGGTCCAGGGCCGGATCCGGGCCGCCGGCGGCGGCTTCCTGGACCGGGTCGACCTGTTCGACGCCGGGTTCTTCAACATCTCCCCCAAGGAAGCCCAGTACATGGACCCCCAGCAGCGGCTGCTGCTGGAGACCGCCTGGGAGGCCCTGGAGCACTCCACCATCGACCCCGCGCCGCTGCGCCGGGGCAACGGCGGCGTCTACATCGGGGCCAGCTCGATCGACTACGCACTGGAGCTGGAATCGCTCCCGTACGAGCAACTGGACGGCCACCTGGCCTCGGGCATCACCTTCTTCCCGCTCTCCGGCCGGCTCTCCTACTTCCTCGGCTGGCGCGGCCCGTGCGTGAGCCTGGACGCCGCCTGCGCCTCCTCGCTGACCGCCGTGCACGCGGCGGTCCAGGGGCTGCGCCACCGGGAGTGCGACATCGCGCTGGCGGGCGCGGTGAACGCGCTGCACCACCCGCGGATCCCGGTGATCTTCTCCAACGCCAACATGCTCGCCCCGGACGCCCAGTGCAAGACCTTCGACGAGTCGGCGGACGGCTACGTCCGCGCCGAGGGCTGTGCGGTGGTGGTGCTCAAGCGGCTGTCGGACGCCAAGCGCGACGGCGACACCGTGCTCGGGTTGATCCGCGGCTCCGCCGTCGGCCAGGACGGCGACAGCGCGGGCCTGACCGTGCCCAACGGCCCGGCCCAGGAGGCGGTGATGCGGGCCGCGATCCACCGCGCCGCGCTGCGCCCGGAGGACATCCAGTACGTCGAGGCGCACGGCACCGGCACCCCGCTGGGCGACCCGATCGAGATGGGTGCGATCAGCGACGTGTTCGCCAAGTCGCACACCAAGACCGCGCCGCTGACCGTCGGTTCGGTGAAGACCAACGTCGGCCACATGGAGCCGGTGGCCGGCCTGGTGGGCGTGATCAAGACGCTGCTGCAGATGCGCGAGTCGGTGATCTACCCGCACCTCAACTTCCGTACGCCGTCCGGCCGGATCCCCTGGGACCGCTACCCGGTGACGGTGCCCACCGAGAACCGGCCGTGGCCCGCCGAGACCAAGCGCGCCGTGGTCAACAGCTTCGGGTTCGGCGGCACCATCGCCGCCGTCGTGCTGGAACAGGCACCCGACTTCTCCGGCCCCGGAGCAGCCACCGGCACCGGCACCGAACAGCCCGGCGCACGGCAGGTGTTCACCCTCTCCGCCAAGAACCGGCGGTCGCTGCGCAAGCTGATCGAGCGCTACCAGGAGCACCTGGAGCGGACCCCGGGCATCGACCTGGCCGACCTCTGCCACACCTCCAACGTCGGCCGCTCGCACTTCCCGCTGCGGATCGCCGGCGTGGTCGGCGGCCGGCAGGACCTGGACGGCCTGCTCGCCAAGGGGCTGACCCAGCTGGACCGCCGGGCCGTCGAGGCCCCGGAGGCCCGCAAGACCGCGTTCCTGTTCACCGGCCAGGGCTCGCAGTACCCCGGCATGGGCCGGCCGCTGTACGACCGCTACCCGGTGTTCCGCCGCCATGTGGACGAGTGCGACCGGCTGTTCGCCCCGCTGCTCGGACGGTCCGTCCGGGATCTGCTGCTCGGGATCGGCGCGGACCAGGAGGCCGTGCACCAGACCCGGTTCACCCAGCCCGCGCTGTTCACCCTGGAGTACGCGCTGGCCCAGCTGTGGATGGACTGGGGCGCCCGGCCCAGCACCCTGATCGGACACAGCATCGGCGAGGTGGTCGCGGCGGCGGTGGCCGGGCTGTTCAGCCTGGAGGACGCGGTGACCCTGGTGGCCGCCCGCGCCCGGCTGATGCAGTCGGTCTCCGCCCCCGGCGGGATGGCCGCCGTGCCGGCACCCGCCGCCGAGGTGACCCCGCTGCTGGCGGGGTACCCGGATCTGGCTCTGGCAGCCGTCAACTCACCTGACCAGTGCGTGATTTCGGGTGGCAGCGACTCGCTGGCGGCGGTGACGGCGGTGCTGCAGGAGCGCGGCCTCGCGGTGAAGCAGCTGCAGGTCTCGCACGCCTTCCACTCCCCGCTGATGGCGGAGGTGTTCGACGAGTTCCGCGCCGTGCTGGCCACCATCCGCTTCCAGCAGCCGCAGTTGACGCTGATCTCCAACCTCACCGGCAAGGTGGCCCGGCCGGCCCAGCTGGCCGACCCCGAGTACTGGGTCCGGCACATCGGCGAGCCGGTGGCCTTCGAGGCCGGCATGCGAGCGGTCGAGCGGCGCGGCAAGCACGTCTTCGTCGAGATCGGCCCGTCCACCGCGCTCACCACGCTGGCGCGCAAGTGCGTGGCGGCGGACGAGCACCGCTGGCTGAGCAGCCTGCACCCGAAGGAGCAGGACGGACTCACCGTCCTGCGCTCGCTGGCCCAGATGTACACCGCGGGGCAGCCCGTCTCCTGGTCCGGCTTCCACCGGGACCAGCACCGCCGGCGGATCGGGCTCCCGCTCTACGCCTTCGACCGCAAGCGCTACTGGCTGCCGAACGGCAGCGGCCCCGGCACCGAGGAGGAGACCGGCGAGCGGCACTTCCTGCACGTGCCCACCTGGGTCGAACAGGCCGCCGCACCGGAGGCACCGACCTCCCGGCACGTGGTGGTGCTGGGCGCCGACCCGGCCGCCTTCGCCGAGCCCGCCGGGCCCGGTCTGCGGGTGTCGCATGCCGGCACGCCCGAGCAGGCCGTCAAGCTGCTGCGCACCGAAGGTGCGACCGACCTGGCCTGGCTCTGGCAGCCCGGCGAGGGCCCGGCCGGGGTGGACCGGCTGCGCGCCGAGTGCGAGCAGAACTACCGCGAACTCCTGACCCTGCTCGACGAGTTGGAGCAGGACGGAACGGCCGTCGGGCTGCGCCTCTGGCTCGGCACCCGGCAGGCCCAGGTGCTGCCCGGCGACCCGGCGGGCGACGGCAGCGGGCTCGCCGCGGCCACCCTGTGGGGTTTCGGCCATGTCCTCTTGAACGAGCGCCCGATGCTGCGGGTGACCCTGGTCGACCTGCCCGCCGGAGCGGCCGGGGACCAGGCGCTGGCCGCCGAGTGGCTCGCCCAGGACACCGGGGACTTCCAGGTCGCGTACCGCGACGGCGTACGCCGGGTCCGGCGGCTGCTGCCCGCCGAGCAGGCCACCCGGCCGGCCGAGGGCCCGCCGATCCGCCCGGACCGCACCTACCTGGTCACCGGCGGCTTCGGCGCGCTGGGCCTGGTGACCGCCCAGCGGCTGGTGAAGGAGGGCGCCCGGCACCTGGCCCTGCTCGGCCGACGCCCGCTGACGGCGGCCGAGACCGCCGCGATCCGGGAACAGCTGGGCGCCGAGGCCGAACTGATCGTGCTTCAGGGCGACATCGGCAGCGCCGAGGACACCCGACGGGTGCTGGCGACGCTCCGGCAGGCGGAGCAGCCGCTCGGCGGGATCGTGCACGCGGCCGGTGCGCTGGCCGACGCCCCGGTCTCGGCCCAGACCTGGGAGAGCATCGACGGGCTGTTCGGCGCCAAGGTGTACGGGAGTTGGCTGCTGCACGAGGCCGCCGCGGACTTCCCCGAGCTGGACTTCTTCGTCGCGTTCTCGTCGGCGGCCGCAGTGGTCGGCGGCGCCTCGCAGTCCAACTACGCCGCCGCCAACGCGTTCGTGGACCAGCTGGTGCACTGGCGGGCCGGCCAGGGGCTGCCCGCGCTGGGCGTCAACTGGGGCCCGTGGTCGGAGGTCGGCATGTCGGCCAGGCTGAGCGCCCAGCACGTCAAGGCCCTGGAGCGGGAGGGCATCACCTTCTTCACCCCCACCCGGGCCCTGGACACCCTGGTGTCGCTGCTGGGCCGCGGCGACGGCCCCGCGCAGCTGGTGGCCGGCGAGTGCGACTGGGACCGCTTCTCGGCCGCCAAGCCGGTGGTGAACGCGCTGTACAGCGCCCTGGTGCGGGCGGAGCAGGGCGGCTCGCGGACGATCGACGTGGCGCGGCTGCGCACCCTCCAGGAGCCGGAGCGGATCGCCGGGATCACCGACTTCATCCGGTTCCGGGTCGCCGAGGTCCTGCACATCGAGGACCCGGACGACGTCGGCCCGAACACCGAGTTCGCCCAGGTCGGCCTGGACTCGCTGGTGGCGATCGACCTGAAGAACGCGCTGGAGGCGGCGCTCCGCGTCCCGCTCCCGCCGTCGATGGCCTTCGACTACCCGACGGCCGCCCTACTGGCCGCCCATGTCGACACCCAGCTCGGGCTCGTACCGGGCGACCCGCAGGGCCAGTAGGCCGACCGCAACTTCGAGTGAAAGGTCCGCAGCGGCCATGACCGAAAGCACCGTCCAGACCCTCGTCACCGTCTCCGCCCGGCACGCCCGGCAGCGCCCCGGGCACCCGGCAGTGATCTGCGAGGGCCGGGTGACCACCTACGCGGAGCTGCACCGGGAGAGCAACCGCACCGCGCACGCCCTGCTGGCCGCCGGTCTGCACCGGGGCTCCCGGGTCGCCTACCTCGGCAAGGAGTCCGAGCACTACTACGAGATCGCGCTCGCCTGCGCCAAGGCGGGCGCGGTGCTGGTGCCGGTCAACTGGCGGCTGACCTCCGGCGAGGCGGAACACATCCTGCGCGACTCCGGCGCCGAACTCCTCTTCGTCGAGGAGGCGTTCCGGCCGTTGGTGGACCGGATCCGGGCCGAACTGCCCTCGCTGTGGTCGGTGGTGCCATTGGCCGCTCCGGGCCCGGTCGGTGGCGGTCAGCGGCACTGGCACGCCGGCCGGCCGGACACCGACCTGGATCCGGGCACCGACTCCCACGACGCGGTCCTGCAGATCTACACCAGCGGCACCACCGGCGCGCCGAAGGGTGTGGTGCTCGCGCACCGGAGCTTCTTCACCCTGCCGGAGGCGATGCGGCGCAGCGGCCAGCACTGGATCGACTGGCTGCCGGAGGACGTCAACCTGATCTCGCTGCCCGGCTTCAGCATCGCCGGCATGGGCTGGTTCATGCACGGCTTCGCGGCGGGCGGCACCAACGTGGTGATGCGGATGTTCGTCAGCGAGGAGGCCGTCCGGCTGATCGAGACGCACCGGGTGACCACCACCTTCGCCGCACCGGCCATGCTGCAGATGATGATCGAGGAGCCCGGGGTCACCCCGGCGACGTTCGGATCGCTGCGCAAAGTGGCCTACGGTGCGGCGCCGATCTCGGAGTCCCTGCTGAAGCGCTGCCTGGCCATGCTGGGGTGCGAGTTCGCGCAGATCTACGCGAGCACCGAGACCGGGACGGTCGCGGTCTGCCTGCCGCCGGAGGACCACTACCCCGGCAGCCCGGTGCTCGGTTCGGCCGGGAAGGCCTGCCCCGGGCACCAATTGAAGATCGTCGATGGCGAGGGGCGCACCCTGCCGCCCGGCGAGATCGGCCAGGTCTGCGTGTTCACCCCGGCCAGGATGCTGGGTTACCACCAGCTGCCCGAGGCGACCGCCGAGACGCTGGTCGGGCTCTGGCTGCACCTGGGGGACGCGGGCTACCTGACCGAGGACGGTTACCTGTTCCTGTGCGACCGGATCAACGACACGATCATCGCGGCCGGACAGAACATCTACCCCGCCGAGATCGAGAAGGCGCTCGGCGAGCACCCGGCGGTGGCCGAGGTGGCGGCCCTCGGGGTGCCCGACGAGCTGTGGGGCGACGCCGTGCTGGCCTGCGTGGTGCTGCGGCCGGGCCAGCAGGCCGGGCCGCGTGACCTGCTGCGCTTCCTCTCCGGCCGGCTCGCCGACTACAAGGCCCCCAGCCGCTGGGAGTTCGTCGACAGCATCCCGCGCAACCCCACCGGGAAGATCCTGCGCCGGGTGCTGCGGGAACGCCACCTGGCCGCCCGGGCCGCCGTCCCCGCGCAGGTCTGACCCACCGTCGAGGACGAGGAGTCCGCAATGAGCACCACGACCCAACCGCTGCGCTTCGGGCTGCTGCTACCCACCCGGGAGATGGCGATGACGGGCGAGTACGCCGTCGGGCCGCTGCTGGAGCTGGCCCGGGAGGCCGAGGCGGCGGGTTTCGACTCGGTGTGGACGGGCGACTCGCTCACCGCCCGCCCCCGGCTCGACCCGCTGATCGTGCTGGCCGCCGTGGCGGGGGCCACCTCCCGGATCTCGGTGGGCACCGGCGCGCTCACCGCCGCCCTGCGGCACCCGCTGGTCGGTGCCAACATGGTGGCCAGCCTGCACCACGCGGCCGGCTCCCGGCTGGAGTTGGGAGTCGGCGCGGGCTTTCCGATGCCGGAGAGCGAGGCCGAGTTCGACGCGGTCGGCGTCCCGTTCGCGGGCCGGGCCGGGCGGCTGGACGAGACCGTCCGGCTGTGGAAGCAGGCCTGGGCCAGCGGCGGGGATCCGGCCGCCGGCAGCTTCCGGGGCAAGCACCTGTCGGCGGACCTGCTGCACCGGCTGCCGCCCGCCGCCACCGCGGCCGGCCCGCGGGTCTGGCTGGCGGGCAGCGACACCCCCCGGGTGCTGGAGCGGGTCGCCACGGGCTACGACGGCTGGCTGCCGTTCCTGCCCACCACCGAGGCGTACGACCGGGCCTGGCGGCGGATCGGCGAGCTGCTGGCCGAGCGCGGCCGGCCCGCGGACGCGGTCGTCCCCGGCCTGTACGCCACCCTGAACGTCGACCCCGGCCGGGCCCGCGCCGCCGCCGGTCTGGACGAGTACGTCCGCGGCTACTACGGCCGCCCGCTGGACGTGATGACCGGCATCCAGGCGTACGGCTACGGCTCCGCCGAGGAGTGCGCCGAGTGGCTCACCGGGTACGTCCGGGCCGGCGCCCGCCATGTGGTGCTGCGGATCGGCTCGTTGGACGCCGCCCGGCAGTTCAAGGAGCTCGCCGAGCACGTCCTGCCGGCCGTCCGCGCCAGCGTCGGCTGACCACCACCGCCTCACCCCAGGAGAGAGCATGACGACCCCGACCGCCACCGGCCAGTGGCTGCAGCCCGCCGAGATCCGCCCCGACGCCACGATCCGGCTGTTCCTCTTCCCGCACGCGGGCAGCGGCGGCACGATCTACCGCAACTGGCACGAGTACCTGCCGTCCGACATCGCCCACCAGATCGTCCAACTTCCGGGCCGCGAGAAGCGGTTGGGCGAGACGGCGTTCACCGAGATCGAGCCGCTGGTGGAGGCGGCCTACGAGGCGATCGCGGACGACCTCGACGACCGGCCCTACGCCTTCTTCGGGCACTGCCTGGGCGCCCAGCTGGCCTACCGGGTCTCGCTGCTGATGGCCAGGGACGGGCAGCCCGCGCCGGTGCTGATCGGCGCCTCGGGCTGGGCGCCCGAGGGGTTCTCGCAGGTGACGTACGAACAGAGCCTGATGCCGGAGCCCGAGTTGGTGACGTGGATGCGGACGCTCGGCTCGTTCCCCGAGGAGGTCTACGGCAACCAGGACCTGCTGAGCATGATCGTCCCGGCGCTCCGGGCCGACCTGGCCGTGGTCTCCACCTACGTCGACGACGGAGCGGCCACCAACTGCCCGATCGTGGCGTACAGCGGCAAGT
This sequence comes from Kitasatospora sp. NPDC101801, assembly GCF_044766665.1. Lineage (NCBI taxonomy): Bacteria > Bacillati > Actinomycetota > Actinomycetes > Kitasatosporales > Streptomycetaceae > Kitasatospora > Kitasatospora sp. NPDC101801. The sequence continues at coordinate 26,488 of NZ_JBIWML010000016.1, read as the reverse complement.
CCGACCCGTTGATGGACCCGGGGGCGATGGCCTCCTGGGACAAGCGCTCCCCCGACTACCTCGGCAACAGCGAGTTCGTCGGCGACCACTTCTACATCGACCACGCCGAACACGCCCTCGCCGTCACCTCCGACCTGGTGCGCCACCTGCGGCGGGCGGTCGTGACCGGGCACTGACGCTCCAGGGCCCCTCCAGTGCCGCTCCAGCGCGGTCGGGGACCATCCCGGAAACAGTGCTGTATTCAGACGATCACAGACCGTATTCGAACAACCTCCGACGTGAGACAAGGAGTTCGCACCGATGACCGACACCGCGGACCTGAGCACGAAAGCGGGGCCGGCCGCGACCCCGGCCGAAGACCGCCCCAACTGGGCGACCCTGCCGGTGGTACTGGCGCCCACTTTTATGATCACGTTGGACATGTTCATCGTGAACGTCGCGATCCCGTCCATCCAGGAGGACCTGCACGCCGGCACGGGGGCGATCCAGTTCGTCGTGGCCGGCATCAGCCTCGCCGTCGCGGCCGTGCTGATCACGGCCGGCCGGCTCGGCGACATCTACGGCCGGCGGCGGATGTTCGCCATCGGCCTGGCCCTGTTCACCGTGGCGTCCGCCGGCTGTGGCGTGGCGCCGAACGCCGGCGAGCTGATCGTCGGACGGGTCGCCCAGGGCGTCTCGGCCGGCCTGATGATGCCTCAGGTACTGGCCATCCTGAGCATCGCGTACACCGGTGCGAACCGCCTCAAGGCCTTCAACGCGTACGGCATCGCGATGGGCTTCGCCGGCGTGTTCGGACAGCTGATCGGCGGCGTGCTGATCAAGGCCGACCTGTTCGGCCTCGGCTGGCGGGCGATCTTCCTGATCAACGTGCCGATCGGGGCCGTCGTCCTGCTGCTCACCCCGCGCCACGTCCCGGAGTCCAAGGGCACCGGCAGCTCGAAGCTCGACCTGGTCGGCACCGCCCTGGTGACGCTGGGTCTGGTCGGCGTCATCCTGCCGCTGATCAAGGGCCGCGAGGAGGGCTGGCCGGCCTGGACCTGGGAGTGCCTGGCCGGTTCGGCCGTGCTGCTCGCCGGGTTCGCGGTCCACCAGCGCCTGCTGGGCGCCAAGGGCGGCGCACCGCTGGTCAACATGGCGCTGTTCCGGCAGCGCGCCTTCTCGGTCGGTCTGATCACCACCATGCTGTTCTACGCGGTGATGTCGACCTTCTTCCTGGTCTTCGCGCTCTACCTGCAGCAGGGCCACGGCCTGTCCGCGCTCGAGTCCGGTCTGATCTTCGTCCCGCTCGGCACCGGTTTCTTCCTGGCCTCGATGCTGGCCAAGCAGATCGGCGCCAAGCTCGGCCGGCAGGCCCTCGCGGTCGGCTCGGTCGTGCTGGCCGTCGGTCTGGTCGTCCTGGAGATCACCGCCGACGGGCTCGGCACCGACGGGGCGATCGGCTGGATCACCCCGGCGCTGCTGGTGGCCGGCTTCGGGATGGGCATGGTGATGGCTCCGTTGTCCGCCACCGTGCTGGCCGGTATCCCGCCGCAGTTCGCCGCCGCGGCCTCCGGTGTGATGTCGACCGCCGTCCAGGTCGGCACCGCCCTGGGCGTCGCGATCATCGGAAACCTCTTCTACAACGCGCTCGGCACCACCGTCCAGCCCTCCTCGTTCACCCACGCCTTCGTGCTGGGCTGCGAGGTGCTGGCCGCGCTGGCCGTCGTGGTGGCGGTCTCCGTGCAGCTGCTGCCCAAGCCCGCAGCGCGCGGCTGATCCACCGTCACATCGCAGCGCCCGTGGCACCCGTGCCACGGGCGCTGCGGCGTCCGCACCCGCCCCGGTCACCGCGTCAGCCGGTGGTCAGGGGCGCGTCACCGCCGCCTCCCACACTTGTGCCACCCACACGGGGGCGAGGACAGGGAGACGCGGAATGCGTTGGCAGGACATCTACATCGCGGGCACCGGAACGTATCTGCCGGAGCGGTTCCCGGTGGCGGACGCGATCGAGCAGGGTCTGGTCCGTGACTTCAACAGCGGCCTCGGCTACGAGTCGGTACTGATCGAGCGCAGCGGTACGGCCGCCCCGGACATGGCCGTGCACGCCGCCCGGCAGGCCCTGCGGCGGGCCGGCATCCCCACCGAGGAGTACGGGCTGCACCTGCACGCGCACCTCTGGTTCCAGGGTCACGACTGGTGGTCGGCGGCCAACTACGTCGCCGCCCGGTCGTCCGGCAACCAGGCCGTCGCCTTCGCCCTCGACCAGCGCTCGCTGACCGCGCTCGGCGGGATGCACCTGGCCGCCGGCTACCTCAGCTCGGGCGCCGCCTCCACCGCGATGATCACCACCGCCGACCGGTTCACCGCCCCGATGATCGACCGCTGGAACACCCAGCGGCAGCTGATCTTCGGTGACGGCGCCACCGCCGCCGTGCTGTCCCGCACCGGCGGGGTCGCCAAGCTGGTGGCCACCGTGGCGTTCGGCGAGAACGAGATGGAGACCTGGACCCGCGGTGACGAGCCGTTCCTCGACTTCCCCGGCCAGAGCTCCCCGGTGCCGGTCTTCGAGCGCGTCGAGGCCCGGATGACCGCGCCGGAGGCGGCCAACGACTGGAAGCTGTGGGTCGACAGCATGGTGCGGCTCAAGGACGAGGTGCTGGCCGAGGCCGGCATCGGGATCAAGGACATCGTCCGCGCCGCCATGCCCTTCCAGCACCGCGGCGACGGCCAGGCCGAGATGCACGACCTGATCGGCCTCACCGAGGAGCAGACCGTCTGGCGTGAACTCGGCCGCCACACCGGCCACATCGGGGCCGGCGACCCGTTCGCGGGGATCAACCACCTGCTGGAGAACAAGCTGGTCGCGCCCGGCGACCACGTGCTCGCCTACGGCTGCGGCGTCGGCTTCAACTTCTCCGCCGCCGTCCTGCAGATCACCGAAACTCCCGCCTGGTGACCCGGATCTGCGCCAGACCGACCGGCATCCGCACCGTCTGACTCCGGAGACCCCATCATGCGTCACACCACGGACATCTATCTGACGGCCACCGGCACCTGGCTGCCCGACCACCGCCGGCCGCTGGCCGACGCCGTCGCCGCCGGACTCGTCGGCGAGAGCCACCGCGACCTCGGCTACGAGTCCATCGCCGTCGAGGAGTCCGGCACCGCGCCGGTCGACATGGCGGTCGCGGCGGCCCGGCAGGCCGTCCACCGGTCCGGCCGGGCCGGTGCCGAGTTCGGCCTGCACCTGCACGCCAGCGTGTGGTTCCAGGGCCTGGACTGCTGGGCCCCGGCCGCGTACGTGGCCAACCACTCGGTCGGCCCGCAGGCCATCGCGTACAGCGTCGACCAGCGGTCGGCGGGCGGTCTCGGCGCACTGCACCTGGCCGCCGCCTATCTGACCTGCGGCACCGTCGGCAACGCCCTGATCACCACCGGGGACCGGTTCGACGGCCCCGCGATCGACCGCTGGAACTCCTACGTCCAGGCGATCTGGGGCGACGGCGGCACCGCGCTGGCGCTCTCCACCGAGGCCGGGTTCGCCAGGCTGCTGTCCAGTGTCGTGGTGAGCGACAACAGCCTGGAGCGGTGGGACCGCGGCGCCACCCCGTTCGCCGCCGGGCCGCTGCAGGAGAAGCCCGTCCAGGTCGAGAAGCGGTTCGAGCAGCACGCCGCCACCCCGGGCGCCGAGGCCGAGTTCGGACGGTGGACGGCTGCCGTGCTGGCGGCCCGGGACCAGGTGCTGGCCGAGGCCGGGGTGCAGCTGGGCGACATCACGCGGGCCGTCCTGCCGTTCGTCCACCGGGGCGGCGGCCAGGCCGAGTTGCACGACCTGCTCGGCCTCACCGAGGAGCAGACCGTCTGGCGCGAGCTCGGCCGGCAGGTCGGGCACCTGGGCGCGGGCGACCCGTTCGCCGGGCTCGACCGGCTGCTCCAGGACGGGGCGCTCGCCGTCGGCGACCGGGTCCTGCTCTACAGCGTCGGGGTCGGGTTCACCATGGCGGCCGCCGTCATCGAGATCACCGACCTGCCCGCCTGACCCTCCGTCACCGGCGAGACCCCACTCATCCGTCCCGCACGACCACGCCCCGAGGAAGAGCCGTGACCGACACCGAGACGCTCCTGGACTACCCGCTGCCGCGGACCGATCCGCTGCTCCCGCCGCCCGCCTACACCGAACTGCGCAACGGCCCGCCGAAGTTGGTCAGGGTCAACGGCGGCCGCCGGGCCTGGCTGGTGACCAAGTACGACGACGTCCGCTCCGCGATCGCCGACCCCCGGGTCAGCTCGGACGACATGGCGCCGAACTTCCCGGCGCTCATCCCGCTGCCGCCGAGCCCCCGGGCGCTGTCGATGTTCCGGATGGACAACCCCGACCACGCCACCCTGCGCCGGATGGTCATCCCGGAGTTCACCGCCCGGGCCACCCGGGCGATGCAGCCCGACGTGCAGCGGATCACCGGGAACCTGCTCGACGCGCTGGCCGCCGGCCCCAAGCCCGCCGACCTGATGGCCGCGTTCGCCGACCCGCTGCCCACGCTGGTGATCGCCCGGCTGCTGGGCGTGCCGTACCAGGACCACGAGGTCTTCCAGGAGAACGGCCGGATCGTCACCTCGCCGACCGCCACTGCGGAGGAGGCCGGCGCCGCCTTCGTCACGCTGACCGAGTTCATGAGCCGGCTGATCGACGACAAGCGCAAGGACCCGCAGGACGACCTGATCAGCCGGCTCTGCGTCAAGTACCTGATCCCGGGCGAGATCAGCCACGACGACCTGCTGGCGATGGCCCGGCTGCTGCTCTTCGCCGGTCACGACACCACCGCCAACCAGATCGCCATCAGCGTGCTGTTCCTACTGGAGAACCCCGGCCAGCTGGAACTGCTGCGGGCGGACCGCAGCCTGATCCCGAGCGCCGTCGAGGAGCTGCTGCGCTTCGCGTCCATCAAGCAGCACGACTTCATCCGGACGGCGGCCGAGGACATGGAGATCGGCGGCGTGCCGATCGCCAGGGGCGAGGGCATCATCTTCGCGCTCCCCTCGGCGAACCACGACGAGACGGCCTTCCCCGACCCCGGCCGCCTCGACATCACCCGGGACGCCCACCAGCACCTGGCCTTCGGTCACGGCATCCACAAGTGCGTGGGCGCCCCGCTGGCCACCCTGGAGCTGGAGACCGCGATCGGCGCGCTGCTGGACCGCTTCCCCGGGCTGAGCCTGGCGACCGGTCTGGACGAGGTCCCGTTCCGCGACGACATGCTGCTCTACGGCGTGCACAAGCTGCTCGTCACCTGGTAGGCGTACCGGCCCCGAAGCCCCGCCCCGGCACACCGGGGGCGGGGCTTCGGGCTGTCCGGAGCCTTCGGCCGCCGGCCACCCGACGTGACGAAATCGCTCCAGTGGTAGTCGAGTTGACGGACCGACAATCCGAACACCCAATCCAGTCGGGATTGGTTCACCTCGTACGAGTGAAGGATCAACGGTTCCTCACCACAGGGAGACAACAATGCAGTTCAGGATTCTCGGGTCGGTCGGGGCAGTCGTCGACGGCCGGTTCTGCACGGTCCCGGGAACCCGGCAGCGCACCCTGCTGGCCACCCTGCTGACCCGGCCCGGGCGCCTGGTGCCCGCCGAACAGCTCTACACCGAGCTCTGGAGCGACAACCCGCCCGCGACCGTGGAGAACTCCCTCCAGGCCCATGTCTCCCGCCTGCGCCGCACGCTGCGCAAACTCGGCGGCCCGCACGGGGACGTACCTCCGCTGATCACGCAGGCGTCGGGGTACATCCTGGACGCGGCCCCCGAGGACATCGACGTGAACCTGTTCCGGGAACGGCTGGCCCAGGCCAGGCGGGCGATGACCGTCGACAGCGAGGTGGCGGGCGAGCTGCTGGAGGAGGCCCTCGCACTCTGGCAGGGCTCCCCGCTGCAGGACGTGGCCGCAGGACCGCTCTGCCAGAGCGAGGCGCTCCAGTTGGAGGAGGAGTACCTCGCGGCGCTCGAGGACAAGCTCTGGCTCGGCACCTGCTGCCCCGAACCGTCGCTGGTGATCGGCGAGTTGAAGCGGATGAGTATCACCCACCCATGGCGCGAGCGGATCACCGAGATGCTGATGCTGGCGCTGTACCGCAGCGGCCGGCAGGCCGAGGCGATCGAGGCCTACAACACCGCCCGCGAGCGGCTGGTCGACGAGCTCGGCATGGAGCCCTCCCCGCAGCTGAAGAACCTCTTCCGGGAGGTCCTCAACCAGGCGCCCGGTCTCTACCACCCCAACCCGCTGCAGCAGCTCAAATCGGCCTGAAGGGCGGGGGGGGGGGGGGGCGGGCCGGGGGGGGCGCGGGGGGGGGGGGGGGCGCGGGGGGGGGGGGCCCCCCCCCCCGCCCCCCCCCCCCCCCCCCCCCGCCCCTCGGGCGGCACCACTCAGCTGCCGCTGGTGGCACCCCCCGGCAGGATCCGCCGGAATCCGGCGTACGGGACGAGCGCGTCCGGCAGCAGCACCGAACCGTCCTCCTGGACACCCTGCTCCAGCAGGGCGGCGATGGTCCGGCCCACCGGCAGCGCCGAGCCGTTGAGGGTGGCGGCGGGCAGCTTCCCGCCACCCCCCACCCGGTGCCGGATGCCCGCCCGGCGGGCCTGGAAGCTGCCGCAGTCCGAGACCGAGGAGATCTCCCGGTAGGAGTCGCTGCCGGGCAGCCAGACCTCGATGTCGTACGTCATCCGGGCCGAGAAGCCCATGTCCCCGGCCGGCAACAGGACCACCCGGTAGGAGAGTTCCAGCCTGCGGAGGCACTCCTCCACCTGACCGACCATCAGCTCCAGCTCGCGCTGGGCGTCCTCCAGCGCGCAGATCCGGACCAGCTCGACCTTCTCGAACTGGTGCAGCCGCAGGATGCCCCGGGTGTCACGGCCGTACGAGCCCGCCTCGGCGCGGTAGCACGGCGTCCGGGCGGTGAAGGCGAGCGGCAGGGCGCTCTCGTCCAGCAGTTCGCGGGCCACCAGGTTGGTCAGCGGGACCTCGGCGGTCGGGATCAGGAAGAGCTCCCGGTCCCCCACCCTGGTGGCGAACAAGTCCTCCTCGAACTTCGGCAGTTGGCCGGTGCCGGTCATGGTCTCCCGGCTGACCAGGTGCGGCACGGAGTACTCGGTGTAGCCGTGCTCCTCGGTGTGCAGGTCGAGCAGGAAGGAGGTCAGGGCCCGCTCCAGCCGCGCGCCCGCGCCCCGGCTGACCGTGAAGCGGGCACCGGACAGCCGGGCCGCCCTCGGCCCGTCCAGGATGCCGAGCGACTCGCCGAGGTCCGCGTGGTGCCTGGCCTGGCCGGCGGCGGGCCGGAGTGCCGGGCCACCCCGTCGGATCTCCACCGCCTGCTTCTCGCTGTCGCCGTCCGGGACTTCGTCCAGCGGGAAGTTCGGGATGCCCGACATCCGCTGCTCCAGGTCGAGTTCGACCTCCCGGACCACGGCCTCGGCCTGCTGCACGGCCTCCCGCAGCCGGCGCGACTCCTCCCGCGCCTGCTCGGTGGGCGCCCCACTCCCGCGCGAGGCCCGCTTGAGCTCGGCCCGCAGCCGGGCGACCGTCTCCACGGCGGCGGACCTGCGCCGGTGCGCGGCCGCCAGCGGGTCCAGCTCCAGCTGGTACCGGCGGCGGGCCAGCCGGCGGACGGCCTCCGGGCCCAGCTCGATCAGCTCACGTACATCGTGCACGGCACTCTCCTTCGGAGCGTTGCGACGTCTGGGGGTGTTCTCAGGAGACGGAAGCGGGCACCTTCACCGGCTGGACGGGCTCCGTGAGCGGTGCCACGGCCCGGTGGCTCTGCGCGAGCCGCCCGTACCGGGCCGGCTGCGCGGACCGCAGCCACCAGGCGTAGCCGAGCCCCAGCGCGCCCACCACCGGGACCACCCAGGGCAGCGCGGCGACCAGCGAGTTCCCGGTGCCGGTCAGCAGCTCGAAGTTGCCGACCACCAGCCAGACCGTGGCCGCCAGCCCCAGGAAGCCGAGCAGCGGGGCGACGGCACCCTGCCACCAGCCGAGCCGCAGCCCCTTCCGGGCCAGGCCGAGCACCGACAGCGCGGCCAGGGCCTGGAGCACCACGATGCCCAGGGTGCCGAGGCCGAGCATGCTGGTGGTCAGGTCCGCGTACGGGTCGAGGCCCGCGAGGGCGAAGCCGGTCACCGCGACGGCGCTGACCACGCTCTGGACCACGCTGGCCCGGTGCGGGGAGGCGTGCCTGCGGTGCACCACGGCCAGCCCGGCCGGCAGCAGCCCGTCGGCGGCCAGCACCTGGGTGTACCGGTTGGCCGCGCTGTGCAGGGCCAGGGTGGCGGCGAACAGGCTGGTGCAGAGCATGATCTGGAGCAGGGTGGCGCCGGTCGAGCCGAGGTAGTCCGTGCCCAGGGTGAAGAACAGCTCCCCCAACTGGTCGGAGGAGACCTCGCGGACCTGGTCGGCGCCGATCGCGCCCACCGCCGCCCAGCTGGTCAGCGCGTAGAACCCGGCGATCAGCAGGACGGCCAGGTAGGTGGCACGGGGCACGCTGCGCCGCGGGTCCTTGGCCTCCTTGCCGTACAGCGCGGCGGACTCGAACCCGATGAAGGAGACGAACGCGAACATCAGGGAGACCCCGAGCCCGGGGCCGGACACGACGTCCGGGGAGAACGAGGCAGTGGGCAGGGCGGCGGTGCCGTGCCGGCCGAGGACGGCGAGGTCCAGCGCGGCCAGCACGCCGATCTCACCGATCATCAGGACGGCGAGCACCCGGGCGCTCACCGCGATGTCGCGGTAGCCCAGCAGCGCGACGGCCGCCAGCCCGACCGCGGCGCACAGCTCCCACGGGAGGTCCAGGCCGTGGTCGGCCAGCACGAGCTGGGTGAAGTAGCCCAGGGCGCCGACCAGACCGATGGTCGCGCAGTTGTAGGCGAGCAGGGCGATGAAGCCGCCGCCCACCGCGGGCGGGCGGCCGAGCCCGTCGGCGATGGAGGCGTAGAAACCGCCGGAACCGCCGGTCCGGCGGGCGCTCACCGCGTAGCCGACCGAGAAGCAGAGCAGGGTCACCCCGGCGAACGCGAACGCGGCGGGGACGCCGGCGCCGTTGCCGATGGCGAAGGCCAGCGGGACGGTGCCGACCATGGCGGAGAGCGGTGCGGCGGCGGCGACGATCAGGAAGACGATGTGACTGGTGGTCAGACGTCCGGAGGAGGGCGAACCGGCCGCAGCGGCCGCGCTCGCTGATCTGGCCGAGGGCCTGGTGACGGTCATCGGGGCTCCTAGGAGGGAGGGCGCCAAAGGACGGTGGATCGGGGAGGGCATGACGACGGGCCTGCGGCCGGGTGTGGGGCCCCGGGCGCAGGCCCGTCCGGAGGGTTGGTCAGGCGGCGGCGATCGCCAGGACGGCGTTCTGTCCGCCGAAGCCCAGCGAGCTGCTCAGCGCGAACTCCACCCGGGTCCCGGTGGCCGAGGTGGCGACCTTGATCTCCATCTCGGGGTCGAGCGTGCGCAGGTTGGCGGTGGGCGGGACGACGCCCTGCTCCACCGAGAGCACCGTGAAGACCGCCTCCACCGCACCCGCCGCGCCGAGCAGGTGGCCGGTGACGCCCTTGGTGGAGGTGACCAGTGGGTCGTCGGTGAACACCCGGCGGATCATCCGGGCCTCGGCGAGGTCGTTCAGCGGGGTGGAGGTGCCGTGCGCGTTGACGTGCCGGACGTCGCCCGGGCCGGCCCCCGCGTCGGCCAGCGCCGCCCGGACGGCGGACTCGATGCCGAGGCCCGCCGGGTGCGGGGTGGTCATGTGATGGGCGTCGGCGGTGGCCCCGTACCCGGCGATCCGGGCCCGGATCCGCGCGCCGCGCGCCCGGGCGTCGGCCGCCCGCTCCAGGACCACCACGCCGGCGCCCTCGCCCGCGACGAAGCCGTCGCGGTCGACGTCGAACGGCCGGGAGGCACCCGCCGGGTCGTCCTGGCGCCGGGAGAGCGCACCCATCTGGGCGAAGCCGGCCATCACCAGCGGCGTGATCATCGCCTCGCTGCCGCCCGCGATCACGATGTCGCAGCGGTCCAGCAGCAGCAGGTCGCGGGCGGTGCCGATGGCCGTGGCGCCCGAGGCGCAGGCGGTGGCCACCACCAGGTTGGGGCCGGTGGCGCCGAACTCGATCGCGGTCTGCCCGGCCAGCATGTTGGGCAGCTGCATCGGCAGCAGCAGCGGGGAGACCCGGGCGGCGGACTGCTCCACCAGCACCCGGTGCTGCGCCTCCACCGTCCCGGGGCCGCCGTCGGCGCACCCCAGGACGACGCCCACCCGGGCGCCGTCCCAGGTCTGCGGGTCGAGTCCGGCGTCGGCGATCGCCTCCCGGGCGGCCACCAGGGCGAACTGGGTGAACGGGTCCAGCCGGTGGGCCCGACGGCCGCCGAGCAGCTCGGCGGCGTCGAAGCCCGGGACGCGGCAGGAGATCCGGACCGGGTTCCGGTCCAGCACCGGGTCGAGCGCGGCCGTCGGACGGCCGTCGCAGACGCCCGCCCAGCTCGCGGCGACCCCGATGCCGGCGGGGGTGACCAGCCCCAGGCCGGTCACTGCAACGTCGATGCCGGCCATCAGACCCGTGCGCCCGCTTCCTCGATCAGGGCGGCCATCTCACCGATGGTCTCCGCCTCCAGCAGTTGGTCGTCGCTGATGGAGATGCCGAGCTCGGCCTCCAGCAGCAGCGACAGCTCGACGACGGCGAGCGAGTCGAGCTCGACGTCCTCCTTGGTGGCCTCGGGGGTGACCTGCTCCGGCATCACCTTGAGCTTGCTGACCAGGATTTCCTTGAGCATCTCGAACATGATCAGGGCCTTTCGGGAGTTGGGGTCGTTCGGGAGCTTGCTGGTGGGGTGGAGCTCAGCCGAGTGCGGGCCACGTGACGGTGGCGGCGCCCCAGGCGAGCCCGCCGCCGAACGCGGTGAGAAGCACGCGCTGACCGGCCTCCAACCCGCCGTTCTCGACCGCCTGCGCGAGCAGCAGCGGGATCGAGGCGGCGCCGGTGTTACCGACCCGCGCGATGTTGGAGAGCCTGCGTTCGGCGGGGACGGCCAGGCGGTCGGCGACCGCCTCCAGGATCCGGGCGTTGGCCTGGTGGGCCGCCAGCCGGTCCACGTCCTCGATGGCCCAGCCGGCTGCGGCGACGGCCTGCAGCGAGGCCTCGGTCATCCGCTCGACGGCGTGCCGGTACGTCGCCCGGCCGGCCATCTGGAAGAACTCGTCACCGGGCTTGGCGGGCTCGCCGGAGGAGCGCTGGCGCGAGCCGCCGGCCGGGACGGTGATCAGATCGCTCTGGTCGCCGTCGCTGCCGAGCACGATCGGGCCGACCGCGCCGGGCTCCCAGCTCTCGCCGGCCCGGAGCACCACCGCGCCCGCGCCGTCGGCGAAGATCACGGCGGTGGTGCGGTCGGTCGGGTCGATGATGGTGGTGAACGCGTCGGCGGCGATCAGCAGGACGCGCTCCGCGATGCCCGAGGCGATCAGGCCCGCCGCCGTGGCCAGCCCGTACAGGAAGCCGGTGCAGACCGCGGAGACGTCGAAGGCCGGGACACCGCCGAGGCCGAGCCTGGCCGCCACCTCCGGCGCGGTGGCCGGGCAGGGGCGGTCCGGGGTGGTGGTGGCCAGCACCACCGCGTCGACCTGCGAGTCGTCGGCCGACTTGAGGGCCCGCCGGCCGGCCTCCACCGCGAGGTCGGAGGTGGCGGTACCGGGCGAGACCACGTGCCGGGTGGAGATCCCGGTGCGGGTACGGATCCACTCGTCCGAGGTGTCCAGCCGGGACTCCAGGTCGGCGTTGCTGACCAGGTCCGGTGGGACGTAGGCGCCGACTCCGACGATGACCGCGGCGCGGCCCTGCGGCGGTCCTGGGCGCAGACTCGGGTCCGCCAGGCCGATGGTCATACCGCGTCACCCCCGGTGCTGCTGAGAACCTCCACCGGGAGGCCCATGTACGCCATCCGCTCGGCGGCCATCTCGTCGGTCCACTGCTCGGCCATGTCGTAGCGCTGCTCGGGGGTGGTGTCGAGCATCCGGACGCCGGGCCAGATCTCGTGGTCGCCGATCCGGTCGGCGTGCTCCGCCATGCCCTGCTGGAAGAGCTCCTCCCGGTGGATCACGAACTCCTTGTCGGGCACCTCGTCCCAGAGCTTGACGCCGGCCCGCAGGATCTCCAGCAGCCTCGGCCGGTACCCGGGCTCGGCCGCCAGATGGTCCTTCAGGATCGTGCTGGCGACGGTGAGGTGGCGGATCTCGTCGATCGCGGTGCCCCGGGAGATCTCGCCGGTGGCGGGCGACAGCGGGGTCCACTTGCGCTCGCTCAGCTCGGCGGCGGGGGCGAGCACGCCCTCGATGACGATGGCGAAGACCGCGACGCCGCCCATGAAGTCCGCCTGGTCGCGGACGATCTCCAGGGTGAAGTCCTCCACCGGCTGGAGCACCCGGCGCCGGTAGTCGGCGGCCATCTCGTCGATGTCCTTGACCAGGGTGGCGGCGGGGAGGCCGAGTTCCACCAGGTGGTTGCGGAACACCCGGGCGTGCCTGGCCTCGTCGATCAGCTGGGTGGCGTAGAACTCCAGCTCCGGGATGCCGGGCGCGATGGCCACGTAGTGGGCCAGCAGCCGGGTGGCGATCTCCTCGGAGAGGCTCCGGTAGCCGAACTCCAGGACCAGGGCGTCGCGCAGCGGGCCCGGCTGTTTCAGGAAGTCGGGCACACCGGCGTCCTTGTGGTGCCCGGTCTCGCCCCGGTCGCGGAGCGTGCCCTGGGCGACCTCGGTGAACCAGTAGGCCAGATTGCACTGCTCCGGGCCGAGGGTGAGGTGCTTCGCCCCGTCCAGCAGCCCGGGTGCGGTGTCCCAACCGGCTTCGTGCGCCACGGTGTTGGTCATAGTCCCACGTTCTCCTTCCTGGTTCCGCTGACACCGGGCCCCTGGACGGGGACCGGCAGGAGCGCGCCGACGTACAGACCGCCGGCGAAGCTGAGCAGGGGTTCGCCCTCGCCCGCGGTGGCGTGCACCACCCGGCCGAGCAGCACCTCGTGGTCGCCGACCCGGATCCGGCCGGCCACCCGGCAGTCGATGTGCGCGAGTGCGCCGTCGAGCAGTGGCGCCCCGGAGTACCGGGCCGGCCGCCAGTCGAGCCCGGCGAACTGCGCGGCGCCGTCCGGGCGGGAGCTGTCGGCGAACCAGCGGGCCGTGCCGCTCTGGCCGCCGCCGACCACGTTGATCCCGAACCGGCCCGCCCCGGCCGCCAGTTCGGCCAGCACCGAGCCGGCCTTCAGGCTGGCGCCGACGATCAGCGGTCGCTGCGAGACGGTGGTGACCTGGCTGGCCGTGGTGCCGTGCAGCCGCCCCTGATGACTGACCGTCAGCACCGAGACGGGGCAGGCGAGATGACGCAGGGCGCGGCGCCGCTGGACCGGGTCGGCGGTGGTCCGCCGGATCGGCTCGGCCGTGGTGCTCACCGGACCACCTCCTGGGCGACCAGCTCCCTGGCCTCCCGGACCTGCGGTGCGGCGGCTGCCGGGACGTGCCCGACTGGGGTCGGCGTCATCGCGTGGCCGACCGGCTTGGGGTGCGGCAGGCCCAGGTCGTCCAGCAGCCGCAGGTAGCCCTGCTGGCGGACCGGCTCGAAGGGCAGCGCGAAGGACTTCATGAAGTTGCCGAACAGCGCCCGGTCGCCGAAGAGGTGGAACGGCAGCACCAGCAGCGCCCACTCCGGCTCGACCAGCCAGCACCACAGCGCGGCGACCGCCGCCTGGGTGATCAGGCTGTGCATGACGTTGTAGAGCACGTAGTACGTCTTGGAGATCGGCCGGCCGCCCGCCTTCTTGAAGGCGAGCGCGCCCGGGATGTACCCGATCAGGTCGATGTAGAGGAACAGCCCGATCGCCGGCAGCCAGCGGATCTCGCCGAGGTGCGCGGCGAGCAGCCCGGTGCTGACCGCGAAGCCGACCAGGTACTCGGCGCGGTGCAGGGAGAAGGTGCTCGGGGTCTCGAAGGGATTGGCCTGGTCCACTGTTTCAACTCCTGGAGCAGCGTGGCGGGTTCGAGGTGCGGGGAAGGGTCGTGGGCGGGAGCGGCAGTGCCGGGCGGGGTCCCGGCACCGCCGCCGGTCGGTCAGCCCGCGGCGGCCACCGGCTGGGGCTCGGCGAGCCCGTGGTCGCCGAGGACGGCGGTGTCGGCGAACAGGCCGGTGACGGCCCAGGCCACGGTCTCCTTGATGACCCGCTCGGCGATCGGGTCGAGGATGCCCTCGAGACTCGGGATGCCGAAGTCGAAGTCCGCCTCGAAGTGCACCGCGACGTCGGCGCCGTCCTGGCGCAGCACCCACCTGCCGACGAAGCTGTCGAAGTCGCCGTCGGTCTGCTCGAAGTGGATCTCCAGCCGGTCCTGGTGGAAGGTGTCCGTCTCCGTCCAGCGCAGCAGGCCGCTGCGGAAGTGCAGCTCCCAGCTGGAACTGCCCACCGGCTCGGGCAGGGTGGAGTGCACGGTGGTGGCCCGCACGTGCGGGGCCAGCTCCGGGTAGCGCTCCCACTTCGCCACGGCCGTAAAGACGTCCTCGGCCTTGTCGTTGCGCACTACGGCGTCGAGTTCGACGTGTCGCACGGTCAGTTACCGCCTTCCGGCATCTTGGCCGAGCCCCGGACCAGGTCCAGGGTGGCCTTGTCAAAGGAGTCGAGCAGGAACTCGACCTCCGAGTCGGTCAGGATCGCCGGCGGGGTGAACCGGACCACCGAGCTGCCGTTCATCGAGTGGTTGGCCACCACGCCGTGGTTGAAGAGCTCGATCAGGAGCTCTCCGGCCAGGCCCGCCTCGACCAGCTCCACCCCGATCAGCAGACCCTGGCCCCGGACGTCGACGACCAGCTCGGGGATGTTGCGGTAGGCGATCTCGGCGATCCGCGGCAGCAGCCGGGAACCGAGGTCCATCGCCCTGGACACCAGCCGCTCCTCCTTGATCGCCTGGACGGCGCCCTGGACGGCGGCCATCAGCAGCGGCTGTCCGGAGAAGGTGGCGGTGTGGATGTACGGGTCCTTGTCGAAGGGCTTGAACGCCTTCCGGGTGGCGATGGCCGCCGACACCGGCACCACACCGCCGCCGAGCGCCTTGCCGGCCAGCAGCACGTCCGGCTGCACGCCCTCGGTGTCGACGCCCCACCACTCGCCGAGCCGGCCGAAGCCGGTCTGCACCTCGTCCAGGATCAGGAAACCGTCGAACTCCCGGACCAGCTCCTCGACCTGCTTGAGGTAGCCCTTCGGCGGGATGATCACGCCACCCTCGCCCTGGACCGGCTCCAGGATCACGCAGACCTGGCCCGGGTGCGCGCGGAGCTCGTCGCGCAACGCGTCCGGGTCGCCGAAGGGCAGGTGCGAGACGTCCGGGATGAGCGGGCGGAACGGCGCCTGGTAGACCTCCTTGGCGGTCGCCGACAGCGCGCCGAGGGTCTTGCCGTGGTAGCCGCCGCGCATCGAGACGGTGCGCTTGTAGCCGTTGGCGCGGGCCAGCTTGAGGCCGGTCTCCACCGCCTCGGCACCGGAGAGCGCGAAGTGCACCCGGTCCAGTCCTGGCGGGGTGATCGAGGTGAGCGCCTCGGCGGCGCGGGCCACGGTCGGCTCCAGCAGGATGCGGGTGGCCACCGGATGGGTGGTCAGCTGACGGAGCACCGCCTCCATCACGATCGGGTGCCTGGCACCCATGATGAACACGCCGTAGCCGCCGGCGTTGAGGAAGCGCTCACCGTCGCTGGCGGTCACCCAGGCGCCGGAGGACTCGACCTCCATGTGGCTGCCGAACAGCTCGGCGAGGGTCGCCCGGCCCTTGCTGAGGTGGGCCCGGTAGAGGTTGAGGATGCTCTCCTCGGTGTCGACGCCGCCGGCGTCGACCCTTCCGGCGTTGATCGGGGCGGTCTGCATCACGGTCACGG
Source organism: Kitasatospora sp. NPDC101801 (assembly GCF_044766665.1). NCBI lineage: Bacteria > Bacillati > Actinomycetota > Actinomycetes > Kitasatosporales > Streptomycetaceae > Kitasatospora > Kitasatospora sp. NPDC101801. The sequence continues at coordinate 10,583 of NZ_JBIWML010000016.1, read as the reverse complement.
ATGACTCCCTTTCAGGGCGTACGTCGGTCAGGAGAGTTCGAGGGGGCCGCCGCCGAAGTACTTCAGCAGCGGCTCGGCCGCGCCGCTCCGGGACGGCGGGTGGAAGGCCAGCGGCCGTACCGCGGTGGCGAGTCGGGCGTGCTCGGAGGAGCGGATGAAGTCCAGCCCGCCGAGCAGTTCGAGGGCCTGGGCGGCGACCTCGGACAACGCCTCCTGGGCGGCGAACCGGGCCACCAGCACCTGGGCGACCGCCTCCTCACCCGCCACTCCGTCCCGCACCGCGCGGGCCGTGCCCTCCAGCAGGGCGAACGCGGCCTCCACCCGGACCGCGAGGGCAGCCCGCTCGCTGGTCCCGCCCTTCTCCCGTTCGAGCACGTGCTCGACCAGTGCGGAGGCGGTGCCCGCGTAACCGGCCGAGATGAGCATCTCGAACCAGACGAAGCCGGCCGTCTGCAGATCGTCGATCCGGTGCGGGTCGGCCTCGGAGGTGCGGATGACCAGGTCGGACGGCACGAAGACGTCGTCGAAGCGGATCTCGTCGCTCTCCGCCGCGGCCAGCACGTCGTTGGCCCAGAACGGGTGGACGGTGAGCCCAGGGGACCCCACCGGCACCAGGGCCAGCGCCATCTCCGGGCTGCCGTCCGCGCCCGGGACGGTGATGCTCGCGGTCAGCAGGTCCATCGAACGGGCCAGGCTGCACGGCTTCTTGGAGCCGCCCAGCCGGTAGCCGCCGTCGACCGGGACCGCCGCGACCACCGGGGTGAGGATGTTCTGCTGGGTCCGGCCCTCGGCCCAGCCGGACGCCATCACCCGCTGGTCGGGCACCACGCCGTGCAGCAGGTCGAGCTGCGCGGGGGTGAGCCGGCCGGTGTCGTCCGCCAGCGAGTAGAGCATCGCGGCGGTGAAGTGGTGCATCGTCACCGCGGCGGCCAGCGAGGGCGAGAGCGATCCGACCGCCCGCTGCACCCGGACCGCCTCGACCGGGTCGGCCCCGTGGCCGCCGTACTGGGTCGGCACCAGCAGGGCGACCCCGCCATGGGCCCGGAACAGGTCGATCACCGGGCTGCCCGGTGCCTCCCGCTCGGCGTAGGGGATGTCGGCCAGGGCCTTGATCAGCCCGGGGTGGTACCGCTCGCAGGTCTCGCGGGCGGAATCGAGGGAGCGCACGGCAGAGAACCTCCGGTCGTGGGTGATCAGGACGGGGTGGAGCCGAAGACCGCCTCACGCGGGCTCACGTCGTGGGCGATGCTGACGCCCTGGATGTGGGAGGTCTTGAGCATCGGGTAGTTCGCCTCGCCGTAGACGCCGCCGGTCAGGCCGGTGCCGCCGTGGCTCGGCAGGTACGGCAGGAAACCGATGTGCGAGTCGTTGATCTTCAGCAGGCCGCCGTTGGTGACGCGCTGCACGAAGGCGTTGATCACCCGCGCGGACTTGGCCCAGAGCGAGTTGCGCAGGCCGTACTCGTTGCTGTTGACGAAGGAGATGAAGCTGTCGAGCAACTCGTCGTTGTCGCCCGCGTCCGGCACCACGATCGGCAGCAGCGGGAAGAAGGTCTCGTGCCGGACGACGTCGTGCTCACGCGCCCCGGCCAGACCGTTCACCCGGAGCACCGTGGGCTGCAGGAAGACGCCGGTCTCGGACGGGGTCCCGTCCAGCTCGGTGCGCTCGCCGCCGGTGACGATCTCGGAGCCCCGGGCCAGCGACTGCTTCAGCAGGGCGAAGAACTTCTCGCTCCGCCGGACCGGGGAGAGCAGCACGTTCTCGTCCTCCGGGTAACCCGGCAGCACGGTCGCGACCTGCTTCTTGACCTCCTCGATCAGCTCGTCCGCGATCGCGGGGTGCGCCAGCACGTAGTTGGGCACCATGCAGATCTGGCCGGAGCCGTAGAAGGACTCGGCGATCGCCTCGGCCGCGTACTTGAGGTCCGCGCCCTCCCAGACGATGATGCCGTCGTTCCCGGCCAGCTCCAGGATCGGCTTCTTGCCGTGCGCCACGCACTGCTCCTGGAAGCGCAGGCCCTCCTGGCTGCCGCCGATGTAGAAGATGTCGTTGACCAGCGGGCTCTCCACCCAGCGGTCCAGGGTCTGCTTCGGGTTGCTGCAGACCGCGTTCAGCACACCGGGGGGAGCACCGACCTCGTCCAGCAGCGGCGCCACCACGTCGCGCAGGATCCACATGGTGCTGAGCGGGATGCTCCGGGGGGCGCGCACCACGACGGCGTTGCCGGCCATCAGCGCGAGGACGGCCAGGGCGGCACTCGGCGCCGGGGCGTTCTGCGGCGGGTTGAAGCCCACCACACCGTCGGGCTGGCGGCGGACGATCAGCCGGCGGCCGGCGTGCTCGAACTCGGTGTGCATCCGCTGGCGGTACCAGTAGATGCTCTCCTCGCTGTAGACCTGCAGCAGGCAGCTCAGCTCCCAGCGGGCCAGCCGCACCGGGTGCGCCTCGGAGACCAGCATGTCGATGAACTCGTCCTGACGGCGGATCAGTTCCTCGCGGAAGAGGGTGCCGAGCCGCATCCGGCGCTCCAGCGGCACGGCCGCCCAACCGGGCGCGGCAGCGGCGGCCGCCTCGGTCGCCAGGTCGATCGCCTCGTTGCTCGCGATGGCGCACCGGCCCACCACGTACGGGTGGTCCGCCGCGTCCGAGTCCGGGTCCTGCTCCAGGGCGCGCTTCAGGCTGACGCTGGTGAAGACGTCCTCCAGCAGCGACCTGGCACTGACCGTGTAGACCCATCCGTCGCCGTCGATGTCCTTTCCGGCGATATACAGCGGATAGCTGCGGAGCGGCTTTTCCCGCCCGTTTTCGGCAGCGGCACCAGGAGCACCGGAATTCCCGGAGACGATTCCCACCGCCGATTCGTCAAGAAGCATCATCAGGCCTTTCCGAGGAATTCTTTGGCTGAAGCGAATTGATGGTGACAGAGCATTCTGACCCCCCGCTGACGCGGAGCTGATCAGCGCAGGGCCGCGGAGATCCACTCCTGCAGTTCGTCGGCCGTCATCGCGTCCAGCCGGTCGGCGGCGGCCGCGACGTCCTTGGCGCCGCCGAACTCGACGAACTTCTCCCGCATCAGCTCGGCGTGGTTCGCCCGGGTGTGCGGGCCGGCCGCCGCCAGCGGGACGAGGCGCTCCCGGGAGGCCGTACGACCGTCGGTCAGCCGGACCGTCACCCGGGCTCCGGTGGCCTTGGTGGACGCCGAGAAGTCGCCCGACTCCCGGCTGTTCGCCGCGTCCACCGCGAGCTTCGCCTCCGCCTCGCCCGCGAACTCGCGCAGCCACGGCTCGGCCGCGTCCCCGGCCTGCCGCAGTGCCTCGCCGAACGGGGCCTCGGAGGCGAACAGCGCCCTGGTGAACTCGGGGTCGTGGACCAGCCGGACGCGTTCGGCGACCTGCCAGCGGCCCCGGTCGTTCAGCAGCGGCGCCGAGAAGTCGTTGACGGTGAGCCCGCCGGTGAGCAGCGCGGTGGCCACGGGGTACGGCGTGTGCAGCACCAGCGCGCCGAGCGGTGATCCGGGGCCGACCACGTACGAGGCGGCCTTGCGGCCGGCGAACAGCGTGTACAGCGACGCCTCGACCACCACCTCGGCGATCTCGTCGGGGCGGATCGGGCCCAACTCCCGGCGCAGGGCGGCAGCGCAGTCCACCGCGGCGTCCACGCCGGGGCCGCCCGGGTGCATCTTGAACGAGAGGGTCTCGGTGTGCCACCGCTCGCCGAGACCGGCGTTGACCGCGTCCGGCAGCGGGACGGCGGAGAACCGGTCCAGGAAGCCGTCCGGGTGTTCCAGGATGTCCGTCGCACCGCGCAGGCCCACCCGGGCCGCGTCACAGGCGTCCATCGCGGTGCGGACGGGGGTGAAGGAGTTGAACAGTCGGGCGTCACTGGCCAGGAAGGCCCGCATCAGCGGCCAGTTGGGCATCGCGAAGGCCAGGCCGACGGCACTGGTCCACACCACGTCGTCGGCGCCCTCGCAGTGCAGCCGGCCGCAGACCGCCCCGGCCAGGTGGGTGTGGACCGCACTGTGGCCACGCAGCGGTCCGAGGGTGGCGGCAGCGGTGATCCTGGCCGCGCACTCGTTGGCGGCGACCACGGCGGCGACCAGCGCGGCGCCGTCCAGCCGACGGTCGTACGCGTAGGCGAGCGGCACCGCGACGGTGGAGTTGGAGAGATGGCCCGCGTACGCGGTGTCGTCCAGGTTGAGGAACGACCCGAGCCCGGACAGCACACAGGCGGACAGCCGGGCGTCGTGCTGCAGCGGCGGGCCGAAGGCCTCGATCATCCGGCGGCCGAGCGGATGCTCGGCGCCGGCCCGGATCGAGGCCAGCTGGGAGAGCACCTGACTGGCCGCCAGCGAGCGCACCCGGTCGGGGATGTCTTCCGGGCGCAGCCAGGCCGCCCATGTCGCGAGTTCCTTGAGGACGGGCACGGTGGGGCTCCCTGAGGATCGGGCGGCCCGGCACTGAACGGCCCCGGGGCCGCAGCCAGTTGCACTGTCGAGGTCTACCGCCGGGTCGAGCCCCAGACCGGGAGGGCGCCGGGCAGGACTTCGAGGGTCATCGAGGGCCAGCGGCGTTCCTGCAGCTCGCCGTCGTGCTCGAAGCAGAGCGGCGTGGCGTCCAGTCGCTCGACCACGATCTTCCGGCCCCGCCCGTAGGCGACCCCCGGCAGATCGAGGTGGCGGGCCTCCCGGGTCAGTTCGGGCACCTGGGTCGGGTGCACCTCGGCGCCGATCACGCAGACGTCGAGCAGGCCGTCGTCGAGCTCCGAGTGCGGCAGGACCTGGTACTGGCCACCGCGGTAGCGGCCGCCACCGACGTTGGCGAGCACGGTGTCACCCTCGTGCAGCACGACTCCGTCGACGGTGACCCGGCCCGGGTAGGGGGTGAACGCCGCGGCGGTGTCGGCGAAGGCCCTCGCGTAGCGGGCCCGTCCGGTGAGCGGGATGCCCCGCGCGGTGACCAGCGCCTCGGCGATCACCCCGGAGCAGGCCCCGAGCAGGACCAGTTCGTCGGTCTCCGCGAGCCGGGCCAGGTCGATCCGGCGCAGCTCCGCCTCGCCCGCGCCGTCCAGCGCCGCGGTGAGCGCCTCGGCCCAGGGGCGCTCGCCCCACAGCATCCGGTAGTCGGAGTTCCCGGTGCCGGCCGGGACGATGGCGAGGGCGGCCGCCGTCCCGTGGCCGGGCCGGGTCATCCCCTCCACCACCTCACGCACCGTGCCGTCGCCACCCACCGCGACCACCAGGTCCGGGACCGCCAGGTCGCTCTCGCCCCGGAGCGCGGCCCGCACCGTGTCGGTGGCGTCGCCCCGGTGCGTGGTGTGGTGCAGGACGACGGAGTCGAACCGGGCCGCGCAGAGCCCGGTGACCTCTTCGAGCAGTGCCGCATGCGTGGTCCCCGCGGTCGGGTTGGCGATGATCAGGGCCTGCCGGGGCTGCCGGACAGCTGCGGATCCCATGCTCACAAGTCTCCAGACACGATGCCGACAGCCTCAATCGGCCGCCGGCGGGAGCCGACGGCCGATTCGGACGCGGAGAAGGCAGGATTCGAACCTGCGCGGGCAGAAACCCGACCGGAGCCGAAGCCCCGGCCCCCGATAAACCACTCCGGGCACCTCTCCCTGTTCCCGACCCGGTTCCCCGTGCCGTTCACAGGGATAACACTGCCTGCCGTCCCTGATATCCCCCTGACGCCCTGCTGACGTACCGCGGAAGACATTTCCACCCCTTTCCCGACGCCATTTCCAGGTGCTCTACTCTCTCTCACCGCACATTCGATCCGGAAGGGACCGACGCCTGATGTCAACCGCCACCGAGACCGACAATCCGGTCCTCCAGGCCGTTCGCAGCCACACCGGCTCCGAGAACCCCAGCGCCTTCCTCGCCCTCAACAGCGGCAACAGCGTGTTCACCGTCCCGGGCACCGACGGCGTCATCGTCTACCGCCGCACCGGCCGCCACCTGGTCCAGTTCGGCGGCCCGTTCGCCTCCCCCGAGGCGTACGGCCCGCTGCTCGACCGCTTCACCGCCTTCGCCCGGGAGCAGGAACTCCAGCTGGTGAGCGTCCAGTTGCAGCGCCAGGACGCCGACCACTACGCCGCTCGCGGCTTCACGGTGAACCAGCTCGGGGCGTCCTGGGCCGTCCACCTGCCCGACTTCACCCTGCGCGGCTCACGGTTCATGCAGCTGCGCAACAAGATCTCCCGGGCCTTCCGCAACGGCCTGCAGGTGCAGGAGGTCCCGGCCGACCAGTGGGAGGGCGCGCTGCAGGAGATCGACGGGGCCTGGCTCGGCTCCAAGGGCGACCACGCCCGTCAACTGGAGTTCCTGGTCGGCCAGATCGGCGGTCCCGTCCAGTCGCACCGCCGGCTCTTCGTCGGCACCATCGACGGCGCCCCGGTGGGCTACATCTCGTACTCGCCGGTGTACGGAAGCCGGGCCGGCTGGATGCACGACCTGAGCCGCCGGATCCCGGGCGGCTCGCCCGGCCTGATGGAGGCGATCAACTCCTCCGCCATCGACGTCTTCCGCAGCGAGGGGGTGGACTGGCTGCACTTCGGCTTCACCCCGTTCACCGGCCTGGACGCGGCCCACGAACTCCCGGGCCACAGCGCCTCGTTCCAGTGGCTGATGCACTTCCTGTGGGCCGAGGGCGAGGCGATCTACCCGGCCCAGACCCAGCTCGCCTACAAGGACAAGTGGGCACCGGACGTGCTGCTTCCCGAGTACGTCGCGTTCGACGGGCCGGCCTCGCTCGCCTCCTTCGCGCACATCTTCCGTGCCTGCAACGCCTTCTGACCCGACGCCTTCCGATCGCACCCCAAGAGGAGAACCCCGGATGTCCGAGCAGCAAGCACCCGACACCGACACGCTCAAGCAGTCCCTGGTGGAGGCGTTCATGGCCATCATCGGGGCACCGGACGACCTGGAGGTCGCCCGGGCCGCCGACCGGGTGGTCCGCACCCTCGACGAGCGGCTCGCCGCCGAGTCGGTCGCGGCCTGAACGTCCCCCCGCCCCACCAGCGGCTACCGGCACGGATGGTGACGCCGGGTCAGGGACAGATCAGCACCGCATCAGCGCGGTGCCGGATTCTGGGCCCTGTCCGGCGTCCGGCACCGCGATCTTCGCGCCTCTCGGCCACCCGAGCCCGTACGCCGCCAGCGGATCCCACCTTCCCGCCGCGCCTCGCGTCACTTGACGGCAGCGCCGTCAGCCACGACCGGGCGCCTGCCCCAAGGAGCTCACGGCATGCAGTCTCCGCACGTCAGCCAGGCCGAACCTGGCGCCCTCGACACCCTCGACGCTCCCGGCGCCCCGAAGCAGGCCGCTGCGGCGGGGGCCGGGGCCTCCGCCACCTTCTCCGAGCTGCTGAAGCGGGTGAAGGCCGAGGGACTGTTGGACTTCGACCCCCGCTACTACGTCCGGCGGCTGGTCCTCAACACCACCATGATCCTGGGCGGCCTGGTCGCCTTCTTCGAACTCGGTGACTCCTGGTGGCAGTTGCTGGTCGCCGCCTGGATGGGCCTGTGCGGTGCGCAGAGCTCGTTCATGTGGCACGACGCGGGCCACAAGTCGATGTTCCGCAGCAAGAAGGCCGCCTCGATCGTCGGCTACTTCCACGCCAACTTCGTGAACGGGGTCAGCTACGGCTGGTGGGTCAACCACCACAACCGGCACCACAGCCACCCCAACCACCTGGAGCTCGACCCCGACATCGGCCGCCGCACGGCCATCTTCGACATCAAGCAGTACGCCACCCGCCGGGGTGTGCAGCGCTTCATCGTGCGCTACCAGAGCGTGCTGTTCTTCGTCCTGCTGACCCTCGAGGGCTTCAAGATGCAGCGGACCGCCGTCAAGGCGATCGCGAAGGGCGAGACCAAGTACCCGGTGCTGGAGTCCGCGCTGATCGCGCTGCGGGCCGCGCTCTACCTGGGCGCCGTGTTCGTGGTGCTGCCGCCGGCGCTGGGCGTCGCCTTCATCCTGGTCCAGACGGCCGTGCTCGGCGTGTACTTCGGCATGCTCTTCGCCCCCAACCACAAGGGCATGGAGGTCCGGGACGGCGAGGAGGAGACGCTCGACTGGCTGGAGCGCCAGGTCCTCACCTCACGCAACATCAACCCTTCGCCGCTGATCGACTTCCTCTACGGCGGCCTCAACTACCAGGTGGAGCACCACCTCTTCCCCGCCATGGCGCAGAAGCACCTGGCCCGCGCGCGGGAGCTGACCATGCAGTACTGCGCGGAGCGCGGCGTGCCGTACCGCGAGGTCGGCTTCTGGGCCTCGTACCGCGAGGTCGCGAGCTTCCTGCACGAGGTCAGCGCACCCGTCCGACGGGGCGAGGGCGACGCGCTCGCGGCCGAGGCCCTGCGGGCCGCCTGACCGTACCCGTCCTTCGACCCCGACCACCCACCGCCCCGGCCGACGTGCCGGGGCGGTTCAGCAGAGGAGCCGGTACGTTCCCATGCTCGACCAATCCATCCGCGTGGCGGGGCCGGCGGCCCGGCCCTCGATCGGCACCCGGCTCGACCGGATGCCGATCACCCCGGTCCACCGCAGGCTCACCGCCATCGTCGGCGTCGGCCTGCTCTTCGACACCTTCGAGAACAACCTCTCCGGGACGATCTCGAAGGTCCTCCAGCACGAGTTCGCGTTCGGCGGCAACACCCTGAAGCTGGTACTGGCCTCGGCGTTCGTCGGCCAGTTCATCGGCGCCCTGGTCCTCGGGCGGGTGGCCGACCGGATCGGACGGCGCCGCGCCTTCCTGATCAACCTGGCGCTGTACTCGGGGTTCTCGCTGCTCGGCGCCTTCTCCCCCGACGCCGAGTGGCTGATCGCCACCCGGTTCCTGGCCGGCATCGGCATCGGCGCCGAACAGGCGCTCTCCGACTGCTACTTGGCGGACGTACTGCCCGCCGGCAAGCGGGGCAGGTACACCGCCTGGGCCTACACCATCGCGTTCTGCGGCGTGCCGGCCGTCGGCTTCGCCGCCCTCTGGCTGGTACCGCTGACGCCGCTCGGGATCGCCGGCTGGCGCTGGCTGTTCATCCTCGGCTCGCTCGGCTCGGCCGTGGTGTGGGTCCTGCGGCGGAACCTGATCGAGTCACCGCGCTGGCTCGCCTCGGTCGGCCGGCACGCCGAGGCCGAGCTGCTGGTCGCCCGCCTGGAGGGACGTCCGGCCACCGAGGTGGTGGTCGGTCCGGTCCAGGCCGAGCCGCTCACCGTCCGGGCCCGGGTGCGGGAGATCTTCCGCCCGCCGTACCTCCGACGGACCGCGATGCTCTGGATCTTCTGCATCCTGTCGGTGATCGGCTACTACGGCTTCGGCGCGCTCGCCCCGCAGATCCTGGCCGCCAAGGGCTACGGCATCGTGGCCGGCCTCGGCTACACCGCGCTCTCCTTCGTCGGTTACCCGATCGGCTCGCTGCTGTCCGTGCCGATCATGGACCGGGTCGAGCGGAAGGTCCTGGTGGCGCTCTCGGCCGTGGCCATGGCGCTGGCCGGGCTGGGCTTCGCCTACGCGGGCTCGGTGGAGCTCGTCGTGCTGTTCGGCTTCGGCTACACCGTCGCGAGCAACGTCTTCTCCACCGTCTCCCACGTGTACCTCGCCGAGCAGTACCCCACCGCGATCCGCGCCGCCGCGTCCGGTGCGGCGTACTCGCTGTCGAAGCTCAGCGCGGCCGCGCTTCCGTTCGTCCTGCTGCCCGTCCTCCAGTCACACGGCGCGGGCCCGCTGTTCGCCGTCATCGCCACCGCGATGGGGCTGCTGACCGCCACCGTGCTGCTGCTCGGCGGCCGCACCACCGGGGAGTCGGTGGACGCCTGACCCGTCAGGCCGGCCCGGTGTCGGAAGGCATACCCAGAAGGCCCGTTCACCCCGTCCGAGGACGGGGTGAACGGGCCTTGGCGTACGGGTCAGCCGACGTTGGCGGAGGCCCGCTGCTCCTGGTCCAGGAATGCGGCCATCGCGGTGACCGTCGGGTGCTCCCAGGCCACCGCCGGCTCGAGGTAGAGGGCGAACTTCTCCTCGATGTCGCCGAACAGACTCAGCGCGGCGACGGAGTCGAGGCCGTACTCCACGAACGGCACCTCCGCGTTGATTTCCGACTCCGGTCGGGAAAGGTGGCTGGCGAGCCGCTCGGTCAGCCAGCTCTTGATGTCCTGCTCTCGATCAACCGAACCTGAGGTTGTCATCAGATGCTCCTTCGCAGTGGCGTCTCGCCGCAGGGTGCACCGGCGCACTAAAGAGCCGCTCGAACAATCCTGGACACCCTCCGCGGAGCGCGGCCCCGCACGTCAGGCCGCCGTCTGCCAACTGGACGGCGGCGCGTAGTCGGTGCGGTGCCAGGCGCGCTGCCGCTCGACGACGGCCTCCGCCGGGGCGGCCGCCCGGGCAGCCGCGCTCCGGCTGAGGAGGGCGGTCGTCAGCGCGGCGATCTCCTCGTCGGTCAGCGAACCCCGGGTGACAGTGATGGTCATGGCTGGTCTCCTCGACTACATCGGCGGGTTGCCGTGCTTGCGGCTCGGCAGGTCGGCGTGTTTGGTGCGGAGCATGGCGAGGGCGGAGGCGAGGACGGTGCGGGTTTCGGC